>CAMYVI010000061.1 GCA_947302185.1 uncultured Lachnospiraceae bacterium | reverse complement strand
GTATGGCTCTGGTCAGTATTATCCACTCCTGCCTTTTTCAGGATCACTTGAACACCGGCCGGAGAATTGGTAAACGTAATCGTGTCATCGGCTGTCACCGTCATTGTGAAACTTTTACCGGACGTATCCTCATCCGTTGTATTGTTCGCTGACATTATCGAAACCGCATAATTATCTTCATTCTCACTGATGATAAGCTTTGCACCGACTGGCACCGAAAGCACCTGTGTTTCCTCATTGGCCAGTGAGAAGCCGACAGTTCCCTCTGCATTCGTTATTAGATGACTGCTGCTGTTGTTCGGATCCTGATAAACCGTATAAACATTGACCGGTTCCGCACCGTTCCTCAGCGTGGCGGTAAACGAGAAGCTGTTTTCATCAGTAATACCGGTTACCATTTTCTTCACCGTAATATTGGCTTTCTTCCGAGTATTTATGAACGCAATCGTCTCATCATCAGAAACTTCCTCTATGGTATAGCTGGATGCTGTCAACGGATTGCTGCTTCCCATAGCCACTGTCGTATCATACAGACCGGACAATTCGGACACATCCTCTGATACTATGACCTTAGCCCCTACAGGAACACGGATTGTTTTTGTCGCCGGGGTCGTTGTCGTGGGAATAAAAGTAAACTGTTCAGTCTCCGTCACCGTATCCTCGGATGACAGCCAGATCGGTGCATACTCATAAGTAAAAGTAAAGTCAAATTGTCTCTGAGTAATCAGCGGATCAATGAGATCTTTTGTGATGGTGATTTCCTTTGTTTCCACATTATAAACTGTCACGGCGTAACCATCTACGGCATTTCCGGTTACTTTCACATTACCGTCTGAACAGGATACTCCGTCTCCTGTCACATTTATCGTTACCGGTTCGGACAAACCATGGTATCCGTCCTCAGTCCATGTTTCAGTAAGCGTGTAGCTTCCAACGAATAAAGCTTCGCTGTTATAGATCAAGCCGTAATTCTCTTCGGACGTATACAGATTTGTTCCGATTGTTCCCGTTTCAGAAGCGAGTGTGAAAAAAGCCTCAACCGCTCCTGCCGTACCATCCTGATCGACCTTCACAAAGCGGACCGGATAGGATTTGAGTGTATTCTTAAATGTAACAGTCTCATCGTCGGTCACGGTAAAGGTCGTTGTTTTACTCTCCTGTGCAGGCTCGTTGCCGATCTCAACTTTCGTATCATAATTATTATCAGCAGCTTCAGTAATTGTTAAAATTGCGCCTGCCGGAATCGCCTTCAGAGCTTCCGTGTTGGCAGAGCCACTGGATACATAAAATGTTCCGAGATCCTTTGTTACACCGTCCAGCTCATAAGATGCACTGAATCCGAACTGAGCTGTCGCGCTCGTATTGCTGAACAGCTGCTTTTCCACAGTGATATCCTTAGTCTCTCTGGTATTCGTATAGACGACAGTACCGCCCGCGAACGTATCAAAGGAAACAGTCCTGCCGGTTACCGTATAAGGAATTTCTGTTGTATTGCTGTCATTTTCAAGTTTCAGGGGGTGCTGTGATGTCTGTGCGGCCCTTGTCATTTCTGTCCCGTAATACTCAGCGGGCATCTCTGTTACATTTACTTTTTCGGATCCATTGAAAGAACCTGCTACATTGGAAGTATGCTGCCATCTTACAGTTTTTCTCTGAGATTCATCCTCGACACCGTTTATATCAAATACCTGAACGATTGCCTGCACATAAGCCCTACTGGTTGTGCTTCCTATGCTGTTAGAATCTGTAATAAGCAGATATCCTCCATGCTTAATGGCAAATGTCTTCGAGCTGTCGGCACCCGCTGCCAGGTCATAGGTAGAGGTCGAGCCATTTGGTCGGAAAGTTCCGCTAAGACCTACTGTGAACGTGAAGTCCTGGCTCCGGCTCCCGGGCAGCGGAACCTCTTTATATACTTTTAAAACACCCTGATCCGCTGAAGCATTCCACACCGCATAAAGAGTTTCAACCTTTGTGCCGTTATCCGTCGTCTCTGCATTCCTGAAGAATTCCTCAAGATCATCAATGGTCCATTCATTTGCCGAACTGTAATCCGGTGTTGTTGCTTCAGGGTCAAAAGCCCATCCTATGAGCTCATACCCAATGCGGGTACTTGTGTTCGGAAGACGCGCAGTCTTGGGATCTCCGTCCCCTGTCAGCACTTCTTCAGCTTCATAATTGTACTCCTGTGTGCCGCCTCCTTCATAATTATCATCCAGAACAATCGTGTAGTCGTTCGGCTTGGATTCAAATGTCACAACAAGCCCTGTCCGTTCAGTGATCAAAGTTTCATCAAAGGAAAAGGGCTTCCCATTATCTGTCTGACCGGAAGGAAGCGTATGAGAATGGGTATTTCCACCAAACGTGTGTGAGTAGTCAGTGTTTTCATATAAAGTATCATCCAGTGTAACTGCACTGGACCATGTAAGGACATTTCCTGTCCCCAGCGTGTTCGTGCCGCTGACTGTTATGCCCTTCTCTGCCCCGTACGGTATAGCGAGGGTTACGCTTTCGCGCTCCGGAACGATAATGCCGCCAAGGTTCTCCAGCGGAGTACGAGTATATGTCCCATCAACCATATTAACGACTTGGAGTGCAGAAGCATCCGAAGAGGTGAGGGACAGTTCCACATCACCTACTTCGGTCTCATTCTTAAAGGTAATGTAGACTATGGGTTCCCATACGGCATAGATAGTCTCTTCGTCCGTCCGCTGTACAGAAATTACCGAATCTGACGGATATGTGGCCACATAGTCGCCTTCATTTGATTCATCATCGAAGCCGAGCAGGAAATAGCCGTCCGGATGAACAAAATAATTCTTTCCGTCAGAAGCAACCACACCGGTCTCTGTCGCGTATTTGTAGAGATGCACCTCCTCATTGGACTGAATATCACCGAACTCAATGATTTCCGTATCCCCGGCATCTGTGGTCACAGTTGCCGCCACAGTACCTACTCTTCCTGTCCACGTATCTGTCAGGTCTGTGTTTTCTGTGAGCTCCGATGAGCCATCTTCGGAAATAAAACCTGTATTTGCATCCAGCGTCAGGTTGGCAATTTCCGGTCTCCGGTAAGCTCCGGACTTTTTCTCATAGACGGCCTGCATATGTATGACACTGTCCGCATCCGCGTAGGCTGCCTGTACGACGAAGTCATCATCCGGGTCATAATAAACACCTTCTTCGAGTGGAACATATACTGTATTTCCTCCGCCGTCTGTTCTCAGGGCGACAAGCCGCCATCCTCGGAAAATATATGAATCATCCTCAATAAGCACGCCATCTGCCGTAATGCTGTCCGGCTGTCTGCTAATGTTCGTATCAGCTCCGTCAGCATAGCTAAGCGTAGCTGATTCAGCTTGCGGATCTATCCAGGACGGCAGGGAGCCATTGATTTTAGTCCCATCCCCCATGACAAAATCAGTGTGATACTGAATCGTATAGCCGCCGTCAAGCCTCCATTTTGCCATCAGTGTAAAAGGCTCCTCAACCGGATCCTCAAAGTTATATGGCATTTTTTCATCGTCTTTATACCAGCCCAGGAAAATGTAACTTTCTTTGCTGTTACATTTTCTGTACTTCTGGTCAGAGACATACAGCTGTTTCCAGGCTGCAAAGCTGAGCAGCTGAGTTCCCTGATAGTCTTCCGGCATGAGTGCCTGATTTGTCTGAAGCCAGTCATGATAAAACCGGTAATACTCCTCCAGCTCCTCTTCCGTCAGGTATAGCGCATTTCGAAGGGCAGGGGGAAGGCCCTTGCCGTCAGTGGTCTGGAATTGCGTATTAACATAGTAATAAATCTGACCATCATAGGTCTCAGCTACAGCGTCACTGATCGGTACATAATTTCTCGTCAGCACGTACTCGCCGACAGCCTCGCCGAAATCGGCATTGAAATAGGTTGACTGGCTGGGATTATAGCCTGAATCCGCAGGTCTCTCACCTTCAATGGCATCACGGTTAAAGGTCTCAATGCTGTATGGAATTCCGTGATAAGTGCCGGTATAGGCCGCTCCTGTGTGATCGATATGGTCAATCTCTGCGCCATTCGGATCAATCTTCACGCGGTATTTCAGAGGCTGATAAACAGCATAAAGAATAATATCGCCGTCCGGCATGGTCGTGTTGAAATTGAATGTATCTCCAATACCGTCAGGGTTCTCATACCAGCCGGCAAATGTATGCCCTTCTGGGGTGTTTGCAATTGCTGTCTGGGTGTAAATATCTGCATTTGCAAGAGACTGTCCGTAGTAGTAGGTATAATACTCGTGACTGGGATCGACAAGCGTGTTAGGCTGATCTGCTCCGGAACCGTAAACATATGAAATTACGTGTTCATTAGGCATGAACTTGAACTGCATGATCATACCCGTACCCACACCGGCGTCCGTCAACTCTGCAATATCATAAGCATTATAACTACTTCCGGGAGTTTGCTCTGTTCCGTTGGCTGATAACACCTTTGTGTCGACCAGTGTATATCCGGAATACGTCGGAGGAGTCTGAAGGTTAGGGTTACTGCCGGAGCCCGCTGTAATCACGAATTTATCCGTGGGATCCGAAGGATATTCCTGAGTATCCGGGTCAGCCAGATATATTCGATAGAGGTATTTCTTTGCACCGCTAAGTGTCGTATAACGACAGCGAAACTCCTGCGTAATGCCATATTCACCGGTGATTGTGTTGTTTTCGTTGACCGTAACTGCTACATAATTATCCGGATTTACATTGGCAACAGCTGTATTGTAGCCAGGTATTGTTCCGCCGGTCAGAATCAGATCCTCCGACATTGTCTCAAAATATCCCTTGATACTGGTATTGAGTCTCGCATTATAGTAGGAATCTCTTTGCCCCAGCCAGCCGACGAAAGAATAGTTGTTGTTACCGTTTTTCTTGACAGACTGTGAACCGGGATAACGGTCCATGATGTTCTCACCGTATTTGGCTGTTATATCATAATAGAACACGATATAGGTGGTTCCGCCTTCTGTTGTCGTATATGTTCCGGTGTAGTCGGACGGACTGAAAGGATTCGTTGTCCCAAGATCATAACGAGCCTGCGTGAGAAATGTATCCCAGTTATTATTTGCAGCATAGTTTGAAGATGTCGTGTTGGAAACAGAATATTGCCAGGTTCCGGACAGCTCCTGTCTGTAGAGATCACTGGCGTAGGTAATTGATACATTTTCCTGTGTATTATAATACCATCCCGCTGTATCATGAGACACTGTCTGCATGGAACCATCAATGAAGCCAAGGGTGTAAGATGTATCTGTATCCGCATTGTTTACTCGAAGGTAACGTTGATTGCTGCCATAATTATTTCCACCGTCATAAGTAATCGTTGTATTTCCTACAACCGGAAAATAGTATGTCCCATCATATCCGTAAGTATCCCCATTACTGCCATTTTGTGAAAATCCGTTATTTACTACATAATAGATTTCCCCATTATAACTGCCGGTCGTAGTCGCATTGGATCGCGTATATCTTGTTCCATTATAAACTATTCCGTTTCGATTGTTTGTCTGACGCCAATTATTATTAGTGTAATAAACCCGGTTTATTGCATTATTGAATATTCCATACTGAGTTCCCGTATTGCTAGTTGTCACCTGATACCTATAGCGGTTGTTTCCTGTTTGGCGGGTAAATGATTGTGAAATTACCAATTCGGTCACATAGCCGTTGACTACACCATATTGATCTCCGGTTATCCCGGTTGTACTTTGATATCTATACCCATCATAATCATGTCGAGTGGTCTCTATTCCGGGATAAGTATATCCACCGCTGCCATTAGGCGTCAGAACCACGTATTCTCCATTAACCATACCATAAACTGTACCGGAATACTCTGCAGCATCAGCTGCAGTCATTTTGGCATAGGTTATTGAAGCGCTTGAATTATTATCCGGTCGGGCAAACCCTATATCAAACCGCAGTGTATAGACATCGCGGTCATAATACACATTGACGATGGTAGAGCCGTCACCTTCGATGACTTTCTGCTGAAATCCGGTCTGGTTACCGCCGGAATCCGGGTCCTGATCTCCGGAGAGATGACTGAATCGCAGTTTATTTTCTAAATAAACTGGACTGTTTTCCGGTATCAGAACTGCTTGTGTCTGTGTGCCCGCAACGCCCTGTTTTGGCTCATAATGCATTAAGGTATAACCGTCGTCATTTGCATTCTGAAGCCAATAAACGACTGTATAATCAACAGTTTCAGGCTCCCACCGGGCGTAAGCAGTCAGACCGTCCTGGGTGAGTCCCTTATAGAAATACAGGTTACCGTCACCGGTCACCTCGTAGGCCTTGTCCGAACCGCTGTAGATCGTCTGTCCTTTAATACTGTCTACAAATGCACCTGTCCCGTCAGTCAGCTGCGTTCCGGTTCCGTTAAATTCGCTGTCCTGCTCCGTGTACCACCCTTTGAATACATATCCGGCTCTCGTGGGTACGGGAAGAGAAGTCAGAGAATTACCCCTGCCCTCATCGTTGGTCAGGCGATACTGAGCTCCGACGTAACTTGAACCGTTTCCGGACATGCCTGTGTTGTAATAAATCCATCGGGCTTCCGCAAAGACCGGATAGAGATCATATTCGTGTTTGCTTTCATCAGCATCTTTTTCTATAGTAATGTAATATCCGTCCGAGCTCCCTGCACTGTTAACTTCATTTCCGTCCTCATCCACTGTCGCATAGTAATCTGTACCGGCGTTCTTCTCCTGCCATCCGACAAAGACCTGGTGTCTCGCGTCGGGGCTCGGACACATCACATTGCCGATCCGAACATCTGCCACACCGTCACTGCCGAAAGCGATAAGTTTACGTGTGAGAAGACTGTTTTTTAGTCCACTATCGGATCCCGCTTCATCCATGTGGAAATTGACAAAATAGTAATCCTCATAGAGCGGTGCCAGATAAACATGAGCGCAGCCAAGTTCATCCGCCTCATAGTCAAACTCTGTACCGTTTAATGCCCAGGTAACGGTATTCGGATCTGTACTATCGTCATAAGCTACGCTGATTGCTGTCTCAAACGGAACATTGAAGGGGTCTTCCGTCCACCGGTAGATGATATTCTCAGTTCCGGAGCCGTCCACAATATACCAACCGTAAAAATACTTCTCTGAGGTCGTGCCATTTGGATTTTGTATGATAATATTTGCGGGATTATTGATTTTCTCAAGCCCCTCGCCATCCTGCAAAATCTGCGTCGTCTGATATTCACCGTGCTTGTTCACGAACTCATAAGCATTTGCCGTATAGGAAATGATGCCCGTATCGGAATCGGTGGTCTCCGTGTAAAACGAATCAATAAAATGAAACTCTACACGCGGAGTAACGATTTCTTCATCACCTTCATGATTCACGATGACATAGACAGAGAAGGAATCTGCCGCAAACTCTACAGCGGATCCTGATTCTCCGGTTTCTGTCCTGTTTTCAAGCACGTTACCAATCTGGGTGTCATCCGGAAAATGAACAACATCCAGGCGGTCATTGCCGCTGTCCTCCAGTTCGATTCTGATATCTACAGTTGTTCCCGGTGCCGGTTGATACTTTACATCCGAATCGTCTTTATCAACAATCTTAATATCAAAGAGACGAATATATTTAGCGCTGCCTTCCGTCATGCCCAGCGTATTCTCGGTGTCTGCAACATATTCTTCGTAGCTTTTTCCATGTACTGAGGATCCTTCTATTAGCTCGGACACTTCCAGATCTACATTCTCCGGTATTTCTGCTTCCGGTCCATATGTTGCCGTTATTCTATAATTAAGCCCATCTGAAGCCAGCACATTCTTTTCGATTGTTGTTCCAACTATGACATAAACCGCGGATCCTTCTGCTGCAAATTCAACCGACTGCCCATCCACAGAATTCTCTACTACAGATCCCGCGTCTGCACCTTCAGCAAAGTTCACAACACTGAGTTCATTTTCTTCAATGGCATCTGACAGTTCGCATCGTACATCGACCGCTGTGTCTTTCGGATCAATCTTTTCCCCATCCTTGACGATGCTGATATCAAATACGCGCGCATACGAAATAAGCCCGGCATCACATCCAAGCGTATCTGAAGTACTGTCAATATATTCGTCATATGGTGTGACCTGACCGGCGTTGGAAGCTACCGGATCCTGCGTGATTTCCTGAACCTCAAGCTTAGCACCATCCGGTATCCCGGCTTTATCATCGTAAGTCACAAATATCTCATAGGAATCACCGCTGGCAGAGAGTTCGTTTATATGCGTGGATTTATCATGAACACTATTCGGGGTTTCCTGAACACTCACGATCGGGGCATCAGTCACTATATCGTCTAAGGTCGGCTTAGTGTTTGGATATTGATCCTCGTCAATTACTTCGGCATCCTCTAGATAAAGACCCGAGACATTATCGACATTGTCTTTTTCCACACTGATGGCCGGCAGGATCAGGTGATATGTTGTTACAAAAACACACACTGATGCCCAAAACAGGACAAAACGCCTCCATCTCCGTAAGAACCGAAGGTCTTTCAATATACTATTTAAATGAACAAGAAAACGATTCATAGGATATATCTCTTTTCGAAGGCATTAACTCACAGACAATAAGCAAATGTGTCATTTTCCGGATTTTTATATATTATGGCTATCTATAGTATATATGTCGGTATGAGTCAAATGTCAAGTGAATACTCTGTGTCCTCATAGTTCGTTTTCATATATCATTTCTGGTAATTATTGCAAAAAAAGAACAGGAATTCTTTATTATATAATAAAAAGAATTCCTGCTCTAATTTCTACTCCCGGGGTCTTTTACCCAGGCAGTTTCATGCTGATATTTGCGAATTCAGCGCCGCCGGTCTCCGCAAACACACCGATATGTGCGCCATCGATTGAATGACGGATCCGGGAGCTCAGTGCCTTCATATCATCGACATAAAGGACGACGATTTCATTTTCACAGACAAGAGTGACGTGATGGACCTCATTTGCAGCAAAATCAAATTTAGTGAAGGCCTGTGGATCAAACTTGGAAAGATCCGCCATCTCATAGCCCTCATAATGAAGAAGACCGCGTTTCGCATCCAGGCAGAGGACTGTCCATGTCTCATCGCTCTCACTTCCGCCGAATGCAAATCCCGCGCATCCATCTGCATCCAATGTCACGTCGCACTCAAGAAGCATCGTGGCCGGCCTCGTGCCCATATCCGCCAGCGCACCTTCAGATAAGGTAATTGTATTGTCCTTGATCTTCGCGCTGCCCTCTTTCTTAACTGCGGCAAAAGGCTTATCGTTAGTAAAATACTCCTCGAATGTTACAGGTTTCTGAAGGCCAAGTGTACCGTCCTCGCGCTGAATCAGCTGATGGTTAAGGACATTGCCGGCCCACTGGTAAACACCGGAATCACTGGAGAGCCCTGCCCGGCCAAGCCATCCGCACAGATATCGATTGCCGTTTTGCTCCGCCGTCTTGGCAGCATAGAAAATAAAATTATTGCCATCTAGAACATTGTCCTCGGGTGCAGTGAAAGGTCCGTTCGGAGAATCACCGATTGCATAATATGTGACGCAGTCCCAGCTATAGGTGAGATAATATGTATCTCCCATACGGAACACATCCGGGCATTCAAGCATATACTGTTCCTTAGGAGCGAAAATCGGTCCAGCAAACTCCCAATTCTTAAGGTCGGTAGATGTATACTTTGCGACGACACCGCCCAGTGTGTTCTCTCTTGCCGCGATCAGCATCCAGTAGCAGTTCTCCTCTTCCGACCAGAACACCTCTGGATCACGAAAGTCATCTTTTGAATAATTCTCCGGGCTGTAGAACGTGTCCTCCGGAATCTTTGTCCAGTTCTCACGGTCAGTGCTGGTGGCATGCATAACACATTCCTTACCCTTACCACTGTTCCCGGTATCATTGTGACCTGTATAGAATAGATGATAGAGACCTTCATTGTCACGCATCACCGAGCCGGTTCCAATCGCGGGATCGGGATCTGACATGAGGCCGTAATTTAGCACCATACCATGATCTGTATAGGAGCAGAGATCTTTCGTCGAGTATTTATAAATTGGGTGATACCCCTGGCCGTTGTGGTCAGTGTCATACAGATAATACAGTTCCAGAGTCCCGTCCTCAGTCACATAAGGCATAGTATCCCCGACATAGGCGCCTTCCGGGCAGGGATATAGTGAATACTCCACAGGGGAATAGGGCTCGTCCGGGAGTGTGGTGTTTCCCCCGCAGGCTGAAAGCATGATGACGAGCAGAATCAGAACAGACAATAAACGCACTCTTCGCATAAGCTTCCTCCATTTTACAACATACATGTTCTTCTTAGGACCGCGGACTTCGAGTGTCCTCCTTGCGTCATTTTGCAAATTATGCAATACCTGTAAAAATTATACACATTGTGCATTTGACAATCAACACTGTGCTGAAAAATGTGCGCAAATAGATGATTGAAGCGAGTTATGTGTGCATATGCACTTGTTTGAAAAACGCGTCTATTTGAAGTTGCCGCTATTAAGGATTATGCAAGCGGTCATTTATACATAAAAGCTGATATAGCTCCTGTCATCAAAACTCTGATTTCCCATTCTCACTCCCTTCGTCCCACGCAGCTCATTAATACAATAGGAATCCTTATCCAGCAGCTTGAACAGATTCTCTTCTGTTTCTTCAAGAGAATCAAATAGATCGGGATATCCATCAGAAGCCAGAATAATGCGGTCACCGACTTTAACAGGATAAATGATTACATTGTCCGCGCAAATGTCGCCGCCGTTAATTACATCATACCCGAATTCACCTGGATGGTTTGCCATACGCGGGAATTCTTTTAATATAGGAAGAATCGCTGTTCTGCCCGGGTCTTCACCGGCTATATCATCATTTTCAATCATATGTAATTCTGTGAAAAAGGCGCGCAAATCAGAAAGCAGCTTATCTCCTGCACGAGTATGCTTATACAGAGTATCATTGATCTTTACACTGCAGTCTCCAAAGCTCCACACTTCTCTCCTATGGCTGCTGTAAATAATAGCGCTGACCTGGAGTCGCTCTTCCGGGGCAAGAGTGTCGAATGATACACCGCTTATCGTATAGCACTTTTTGATCAAATCATTTAAGTAAGTAATAAGAGTTGGCGCACAGACATCAGGATCAGCGCCATTCATCGCTTCACATAGAACTTTCGAAGCGTATATATCCCCCGGCAGTCCCTCCCAGAGACGCTTTCCTTTGGGTGTAGCACCGTCGAATACAGCTTTAAAGTACTTGCCGTTGTAGATGCGATCTCCGTTTTCATTGAGTGTGCCGTCTTTTGCTATGCATATTGATTGATCTGGCAATATCGTCATGGTTACTTCACCTCCTTTCTATAACTCGTGTACCCGGGGCAGAAAGCCCCGGAAACACTGTGTT
>CAMYVI010000060.1 GCA_947302185.1 uncultured Lachnospiraceae bacterium | reverse complement strand
CAGCGGTATGAGGGGATTGTCGATGCTGTCCTGACATTTGATGAGCTGGGAGCGTGGCTGAAGTCAAAAAATATCGTGCTTGAGAAGAAACTCGAAGAAAATGAAAACAGCAGGGCACGATTCTTCCCGACCACCGGCGGAATTCTGAAGACGATGGCGATGGAAAATCCCGAGTATACCTATATGGCAATCGACGGGACAAAGAATTGTATTTCGACACTGAAGGAAATCGAAGCGGGAAATGTTCACCATGTCTTCATAGAGATGTCTGCTTGTGTCGGGAGCTGTGTAGGCGGACCTGTCATGGAGAAGTTCCATGATTCGCCGATCAAAGATTATGCCGCTGTTGCGAGGTATGCGGGCAGGAATGACTTCACCGTTGCTCAGCCTGACAGGACGGAAACCGTGAAAGACTTCTTTGTAATCGAGCATCAAAGCAGGATTCCGAGTGAATATGATATTCGGGAAACTCTGCATCAGATGGGAAAAATGAAGCCGGAAGACGAGCTTAACTGCGGTACATGCGGTTATGATACATGCCGGGACAAGGCCATCGCAATTCTGCAGGGCAAGGCGGATATATCTATGTGCCTGCCTTTCCTGAAAGAAAAAGCCGAGAACTTCTCGGATACTATCACGAGAAATTCGCCTAACGGAATTCTTGTTCTGAATGACAGCCTTGAAGTTCAGCAGATCAACCGGGCGGCGCTGAGAATCCTGAATCTGCGTTCGCCTCATGATATCCTGGGAGATCTTGTCGTTCGCGTAATGGATCCGGGTGATTTCCTTAAGATCCTGAACAAGGGCGGAAGCATTCATGACAAGAGAGAATATCTGGCAGAGTACAGAAAATATGTGGAAAAGACTATCGTATATGACAGAGAATACAACAACATTCTCTGTATACTCCGTGACGTCACCGAAGAAGAAAGCGAGAGAGAAAAGAGAGAGAACTTAAGCCGCCAGACGGTGGAGATTGCAGACAGGGTAGTGGACAAACAGATGCGGATCGTACAGGATATCGCCTCTCTTTTGGGAGAGACCGCTGCCGAGACAAAAATTGCGCTGACGAAATTGAAGGAGTCTATCAAAGATGAATGATTTGTGTGTTGACATCGGTTGGAAGAGTATCAACCATGAAGGAGAACAGCTCTGCGGGGATCATGTCGATGTGGTGGAGCAGGATGAGAACTCTATAGTCATTGTTCTTGCGGACGGAATGGGGAGCGGCGTAAAGGCGAGTATCCTTTCGACGCTCACATCAAAGATCATTTCCACAATGATGGCTGAAGGGCTCAGAATAGAAGACTGCGTCTCGACGATTGCGGCGACGCTTCCAATCTGTCAGGTCCGGAAAGT
The DNA here is from genome assembly GCA_947302185.1 of uncultured Lachnospiraceae bacterium. The sequence continues at coordinate 10,132 of CAMYVI010000060.1, read as the reverse complement.
TGCGTATTCCACGTTCACCATTCTCCATGTCATTGAAAATGAGCGTGTGGAGATTATACAGTATGATAATCCCGCTGTTATTTTCATCCGCGATGATGAAATATATGATTATCCGAAACAGGAAATGTACATTGAAGGAAAGAAAATCTATAAATCCGTTATCCATCTTCGGGAGAACGACATTATGGTCGCCATGAGCGACGGATGTCCTCATGCGGGGGAAAGCATAGAATACAATTCTGACTGGGAATGGGAAGACATCGCGAATTATGTCAAAAACATTTCCGCTGCCGGGTATTCAGCCAAAAATCTTGCGACCATGCTCGTAGATGAGTGCGACAGGGAATATGGATTTAAGCCGAGTGACGATGCGACCGCCTGTATCGTTAAAGTGCGGAGAAGAGAGCCTGTGAACATTTTATTCGGACCTCCCAGAAACAGGGATGACAGCAATCGTATGATGACGCTGTATTTCTCGAAAGCGGGAAAGCACATAATCTGCGGAGGCACAACGGCGTCTATCGCCGCAAAATATCTGCGAAAAGAAGTGAGGGTCAACATGGCGATGGATGAGGACAGCGATATTCCTCCGATATCAGAGATTGACGGCGTTGACCTGGTGACCGAAGGTGTCATCACAATGAATAGAGTAGTGGAATATGCGAAAGATGCACTGGATAAGAATGAGCTGTATGATAAATGGGGATTCGGTCATGACGGAGCGTCCCTGATCTGCCGGCTTCTGTTCGAGGAAGCTACGGACATCAATTTCTATGTCGGAAGGGCTGTAAATCCCGCACACCAGAATCCCGACCTTCCCATCTCATTCAATATTAAAATGCAGCTCGTGAAGGAATTGACGGAATGCCTTGAAAAGATGGGGAAGAGGGTTAAAGTCAGTTATTTTTGATAACTGTCTGTCGGTAAAGATTCTTTGTGAGACGGTGCAGGAAGTTCGTCGGGGCGCTCCCGACTGAATTCGACGGTATCCGATGATGAAGCGGGAAGCCGGCAAAATAGCATTTCGAAAGGATGAGGCATATTCAGGGGCTGGCTACGCAGGGTGGAGTTGTTACAGCATCTGTGACTGCAAGCGATTTGATTGGAGATATCCCGGTGTTTGCAGTTGCTGTATTTACTATCATTTTTCTGTTCAATAAGAAAAACAGGGAGGCGGTTCTTCGCGTTTGGGAGAAGAAGTGGATGATTGCGGAATGAGCAGGGACCGGCAGCTGTTTCAGGAAAGGAGATGTGTTTTATGAAATCGATATTGATCAAGGACACGACAAGGGAAGAACGTGAAGAGATCATCCGCAATTCGATGGATTGCGGGGGCGGGTGTGAGAACTGTTCTTCCTGCTGGCTCGGCGGAGGCTCACCATGGGATATCTATCAGGACTATATTGACGGCAAGCGCGAAATCAGAGAGATTAATGCTGTGTATATGGAAGAGTATCGTCAGGGAAGAAAAATTTTGTGAGGGGAACGGTTATGAACAGTGCGCCGGAGATATCCGAGTCAACAGTTGAAGAGAGAAGGATATATATCAAAGAGCGGTTTCCCTGCATTGCCGACTGCGATATGTGCGGTCTGTGCAAAGTATTTCATGGCATGGATGCAGAGCAGGCTTATAGTGATTACATCATGGGAAAGCGTTCGTTTATTGATGTGTCTGCAGATTATAAGCGATAGATAATCAGACAGGGACGGTTCTTAACCGTTAAGAACCGTCCCTGTCTGGGCCTGTCTGGGGTTCTATCCAAAAATAGACTTGCAAAAACTATTGTCCGGTAGTATTTTATAAATAATAACAGGGGAGCTTGTTAAGGCAGGCTGAGAACGGAAGCTACAGTCCGGACCCATAACCTGATTTGGATAATGCCAACGTAGGGATATATTGTTAGTAATGGCCGTTCATATAAGGAACGGGCTTTTCAGCAGGTATGTCTATGTTGCATATCTGCTTTTTTCTTTTGGAGGCTTGTATGCTCGGAACTTGTATTGAAAATGTCAGAAAAACCGTACCGCTCGTTCATAACATCACCAATTATGTGACAGTCAATGATGTCGCAAATATACTTCTCGCCTGCGGAGGAAGCCCGATCATGTCGGATGAACCCGATGACGTGGAAGATATTACGAGCATCTGCGGCGGTCTCAATATAAACATCGGGACATTAAATAAAAGCAGTATTGAGGGAATGTACCGCGCGGGGAAAAGAGCAAATGATCTCGGACATGTCATCCTGCTCGATCCCGTCGGTGCCGGTGCTTCAGCGCTCCGCACGGACACCGCAGTCGGATTGATGAAAGCAATCAGATTCGATGTCATCCGCGGTAATATTTCCGAAATCAAGACACTTGCACACGGCAGCGGCACGACCAAGGGAGTTGACGCTGATGTGGCGGATGCGGTCACGGAGGAGACGCTGGACAGCGCAGTTGCTTTTGCAAAAAAACTGGCAAAAGAGACCGGAGCTATCATTGCAATTACGGGAGCAATTGACTTGGTGGCGGATGCGGAAAAATGCTTTGTGATTCGGAACGGCAGACCGGAAATGGGCAGAATTACCGGAACAGGATGCCAGCTCTCCGGCATGATGACAGCTTTTCTGGTCGCCAATCCGGAAACTAAGTTGGAAGCGGCAGCAGCAGCCGTCTGTACGATGGGGCTTGCCGGAGAGATCGGCTGGAGCAGAATGCAGGAAGGCGACGGGAATTCCACCTATAGGAACAGAATCATCGACGCTGTCTTCAACATGGACGGCGAGACGCTCGATAAGGGAGCGAAATACGAGATCAGATGAATTCGGAGGCAGACAGGATGAGTACTGATATGAGAAAAGAACTGGCAGATAAGCTGCTTCTTTACGCGGTCACGGACCGCCACTGGCTTGGGGACAGAACACTCTGTGACGTTGTGAGGGAGAGCCTTGACGGAGGGGTGACATTCCTGCAGCTTCGGGAAAAAAATCTCGATGATGACAGCTTCCTTGAGGAGGCGGTTAGCCTTCAGAAAATGGCGAAAGAATACGGGGTTCCCTTCGTAATCAATGATAATGTGGATATTGCGGTGAAAATGAATGCCGACGGCGTCCATGTAGGCCAGAGTGATATGGAAGCTGGAGATGTACGCGCACTGATCGGACCGGATAAAATTCTAGGTGTATCCGCCCAGACGGTCGAGCAGGCCGTTCTGGCCGAGAAGCGAGGAGCAGATTATCTCGGTGTCGGGGCAGTATTCCCGACCGGATCGAAAGATGACGCGGAAGATGTCTCTTATGATACGCTGAAGGCAATTTGTGAAGCTGTGACCATTCCGGTCGTTGCAATCGGAGGAATTACAATAGAAAATACTCCGTCGCTGGCCGGGAGCGGAATCTGCGGCATAGCTGTCATAAGTGCAATTTATGCGCAGGAAAATATTCGGGAGGCAGCAGCTGCACTTAAAAAAGTGACGGCGGAAACGGTTCACGGAAAATAACATGGAATTCGGAAAGACTATTAAGGGCATGATCTTTGATATTGACGGGGTTCTGCTCGATTCAATGGAGATATGGACGGACCTCGGCGCGCGATATGTGCAAAGCCGGGGAAAAGAGCCGGAAGAGGGTCTTGCAGATATTCTCTTTTCCATGAGCATGGAGCAGGGAGCCGAATACCTGAAGAATCGGTATCTGCCCGATATGACATGCAGCGCTATATCGGACGGCCTTCAGGATATGCTCAGAACATTCTACTACGATGAGGTGGAGGCAAAGCCCGGAGTGAAGAAACTCCTCGCGAATATGCAGACTGCAGGGGTCAGGATGACAGCGGCCACTTCCAGTCCGAGGGGACATGTGGAGAGAGCGCTGGAGAGAAACGGGCTTCTCCGATATATCGAGAGGATTTTTACATGTTCGGAGATTGGAGTGAGCAAGCATTCTCCGGATATTTACGATGCATGCGCAGCTTTCATGGGACTTGATAAGAATGAGATCTGCGCGCTGAAGACGGCTGCGAAAGCGGGATATCATACGGTCGGGGTATATGACGCTAAGGGGGAGCCTGATCAGGAGGGGATGCAGGAGACGGCGGAAGTGTATATAGAGACAGCTGAGGATCTTCAACCGGACTTTTAAGAATGAAAAAGTTATAAAAGCGTCAGACCGGGGGCACCACTCTCTGACGCTATATAAAAGTGAATGCTTAAATATGAAAGGGCAATCAGCAGGAATTTTTAGACCTGTATATGGCAGAAAAGCAATAGGTCAATTCTGACAAGTTGCAGAATTTTACCGTATAATTGCCCGGAACGAAAGAGAGGAATACAGACATGAGAAAAGCATTGACAATCGCAGGATCCGATTCCTGCGGAGGCGCCGGCATTCAGGCAGACATCAAAACAATGACCATGAATGGGGTATACGCGATGAGTGCCGTGACGGCGCTCACTGCTCAGAATACCACCGGCGTGACAGGAATAATGGAGGCATCTCCGGAATTTCTTGAGAAACAGATTGACGCGGTTTTTGAGGATATATTCCCGGATGCGGTGAAAATAGGAATGGTATCGTCATCCGCGCTCATCGAAGTAATCGCAGACCGGCTGGAACATTACGGGGCGAAGAATATTGTGGTGGACCCCGTAATGGTCGCGACGAGCGGGGCACATCTCATAGCAGATGATGCCATTGAGACGCTGAAAGCCAGACTCCTGCCGCTTGCAACTGTTATCACGCCCAATATTCCCGAAGCTGAAATTCTCTCCGGGATGACAATCCGAAATGAGGACGATATGGAGAAAGCTTCTCAGTTCTTATGTGAACGTTACGGCTGTGCGGCTCTTGTCAAAGGGGGCCACAGTATTAATGATGCAAATGATGTTCTCTGCTGTTCCTGCCCGGACAAGCCCGTATGGATCAGGGGAGAGAGAATTAACAATCCGAATACTCACGGAACGGGCTGCACACTTTCAAGTGCAATCGCATCGAACCTCGCAAAAGGATATGATCTGACAGAGTCCGTGGAACGAGCGAAAGCCTATCTGTCGGGAGCACTGTCAGCTATGCTCGACCTCGGAAAAGGGTCGGGACCGCTTGCACACAATTATATATTAACGGGAGGAGATTTGAGATGAGTACGGATGTAAAACAAAAATTTGACGGATATGCAGATCAGTATGATGAATGGTTCATGAGAAATGATAATCTCTTCACCAGTGAACTCAGGCTATATCTGAAAGTGCTGGGCGATATCAAGGGAAAGAAGCTTCTGTCTGTCGGCTGCGGAAGCGGCCTGTTCGAGAGCTATATAGACTGCACCGATATCGAGGGCATCGAGCCGTCTGTTGATATGGGCAGAATTGCAGAAAAACGCGGGGTGAACGTCATAAAATTCGGTTTGATCGAAGACGTGGATCTCCCGGAAAGCACATATGATATAATTTATTTCAACGGAAGTTCCAGCTATATGGAGGATTTGGTGCCGGTCTACGGGAAGAGCCTTAAGGCCCTGAAGGAAGGCGGTAAGCTGATCCTGTTGGACGTACCCAAAGAGAGCGCATTCGGATTTATGTATCTTCTGGGTAAGAGCCTCGGTACATACGACCATGAATATCTTGAAGGAACAATGCCTGATGTTCCTTACCCGATAGCGCTGGCTTCTTCGGGAGTATGGCATTCCACCGAAGAAAAAATAGAAGTGCTGAAAAATCTCGGCGTTAAGGATTTCGAGTTCTATCAGACACTGATCAAAAATCCTCTTTATACCAATGAGGAGCCGGAAGATGTTTCAGAGGGATATAAGAGCGGCGGGTATGTCGCGATCATTGCAAAGAAGTAATGGGAAGTATGATGAAATTCTCGGATATATTGTTTACTCATGCAGAAGACCTCTGGGAAGAGGCAGCGGAGAAACCGTTTGTAGTTAAGATGGCAGAAGGAACGCTGGATCCTGACCGATTTCGCTTTTACATGCTGCAGGATTATCTGTATTTGCAGGATTATATCGAAATTTTGAAAACTATACAGACGTATGTTGAGAAGTCTTCCCTCAGGGCATTTCTGGACAGAGCCATATATGAGACAGAGCAGGAGACCTATCGTGTTCACGTCCCGAATATGAGAAAAATCGGTGTGAGCGATGAGGATATTCGGAATGCTGTCAGGGCAGAGGTGATTACCGGGTATGTGGAATATATGCGCGCTCAGCTTGAGGAGTCCGGCCTATATGCAGGCCTTACCGCTCTTCTGCAGTGCTCCTGGGTCTACGCCTACATCGGGGAGACCGTGACGGCAAGGTACTCTGAGCAAATAAGTACATCTCCTTACAAAAGCTGGTTTTCAGCATATACATGTCAGGAATATCTTGACGCGAATCAAACGTGGATTGATGTTGTGGATCGGGAGTCGGCTGCCATCACCTTGGGAGAGGGTGAAGATCTGTGCCGGATTTTCAGGAAATGTGCGGAGTACGAAAACCGGTTCTGGGATGTGGTGTACGGAAATGCCTGACATGTTCGGGGACTAAAACCGGAGGCGTTTATTCTTCATCGCGAGGTTGTACTCACGATGAAGACGAGTGTCACCTTGCGCGCGTATCACAGACTTACGTCACGAGTATAGCGCGATGAAGAATAAACAAAAACGGTTATGCCGTAATATGTAGGTTTTTTCAAGGTATATCAGGATTGTGGGAATGTGTAAGCACGGAACAATCCTGATATACTTATGGCGCCTTAATCAAATAATGAATGTTGCCAAAATATCAAAGGTGGGGCGGATGAACGGAATAGCGCGATTTATAATGAAAAACAGAGCGAAGAAAAGAACGATAATCATGACAGTTATTATGATCATGTCCTGCACCTTTTTCATCGGGGGATGCGGCAGTTCGGTTGGAGAAGCGCAAAATAAAGTTGACAATTCAAAAAGCACATTTCAATCCTCCGGGCAGAAAAAAACATCAAATTATTGGTTCTCGGGAAAAACGGCGGATGAAATTTTGGACGAACTCACTCTGGAGCAAAAAATATGGCAGATGATTCAACCTGCTGTGTATTGCATGGATAAGGATATCATGAAAGAATACGACTTCGGGTCGGTTCTGAGCAAGGATGACAGTGAGTATTTGTCCGATACAGAGTGGAAAGAAGTGATTAACGAGATGCAGAACGCTGCACTGCAGTCGGAGACCGGAATTCCGTTTATTTACGGGCAGGACGATGTTCATGGCGTCAACTACTGCAGAGGTTCTGTGATTTTCCCTCATAACATCGGGCTTGGTGCCGCGAATGATAAGGAAATGATGTATGAAATAGGAGCAGCCACTGCAGACGAGGCAAAGCTTGCGGGAATGCTCTGGAATTTTGCACCGTGTGTTGCCGTAAGCACAGATCCGAGGTGGGGAAGGACCTATGAATCGTATTCATCGGATTCGAAAATCGTCGGAGACCTCGGTACCGCATATGTCAAGGGGCTCGGGGATAATGGCGTCGCTGCATGCGGTAAGCACTTTTTTGCCGATGGTTCGGAAAGATGGGGGACCGGTGAGAATGGTAATCTTATCGACCGGGGAGATGCAAAACTGAGTGATAATGAAATTGATTCACTGCTTGGGGTTTACAAAAGGCTGATTGATGCCGGCGTGCCGACAATCATGCTCAGTCACGGCAGTATAGATGGCGTCAAGATGCATGAGAATGCAAAGTATATTTCTGTTCTTCGCAATGAACTGGGATTTGACGGCATGATTGTCAGTGACTGGGAGTCGATTCATAACATAAGCGGCAGCTCCTTCAGCGAACAGATGGCGAACGCTATCAATGCCGGTGTCGATATGCTCATGGAACCGTCGGAATACTACAAGACATTTGAAGCGGTGATGAAGGCGGTAAAAAACGGCTCGATTTCCGAGAAACGTATTGACGAGGCAGTCCGCCGCATTCTTCAGTTCAAAATAGATAGCGGCATAATGGATGACCCGCTCCAGCAGTCTGTTGAAACTGTTCAGAAGTCATGCGGTTCGGCAGCATATCGGAATCTTGCACAGAAAGCTGTAGAGGAATCCCTTGTCCTTATCAAAAATGAAGGTTCCGTACTGCCTCTTCAAAAAGGTATATCAGTTTATATAACGGGGCCGGCAGCAGACAATATCGAAGCTCAGTGCGGAGGATGGACGGAGAGTTGGAACGGAGCGGAGAGGCCGATCGAAGGAGCGGTCAGCCTTCTGGAAGGTCTGCGTCAATGCGCGAAAGAACAGAACATAACAATCATCACTGAGCCGTCCGAGGCTTCCGAGGCGGATGTGACGCTTTTATTTGTCGGAGAACAGCCCTATGCCGAGTGGAACGGCGATAGTGCCGATATCAGTATAACCGGTGCGATGGCTTTGCCGGAGAACAAAGAGGCTATCGGGGAAGCACAAAAGCTGCGAAATGAATATAACATTCCTACCGTGACATGTATAATAGCGGGGAGACAGGTAATTATCAGTGACTATCTGGATAGTTGGGACGCTGTGGTCATGTGTTATCTTCCCGGAAGTGAGGGAAAAGGAGTTGCAAATGTTCTTACCGGACAGGCGGCGTTCAGCGGGACACTACCTATGCCGTGGTATGAAAACGTCCGTCAAATCGGGACGGACGAGTGCCTTTTTTCTGTAGGATACGGGCTGAAGACCGGAAATAATAAGGATAGGCCCGATGAAGAACAGAAAGCGAGTAATGATTCGGCTCAAGGCACCGTATCGCAAGCTGCTGACGAAGATATCGTATCGGAAGATAGACCGAAAACAGGAAGATTCGGAAATCATATATATACACTGATCGAAAAAGGGATTTCCTGGAGTGATGCGGAAGAGTACTGTGTGCAGCACGGTGGTCATTTAGCGTCGTCCGGTTCTGCAAAAGAACAGAGTTTTCTTATTAAACTATCTGAGAAGACTAATCGCTCCTACATTTGGATAGGAGGATATTTGACAGAAAGCGGAAGCTGGAAATGGACGGATGGCACTGAATTTGATTATAAGTGCTGGGATGATAATCAACCTGATAACTTTGAGAATAAAGAGACCTGTATCCGTTTTGCAAATAAGACCATAGAGTTTGAAGACTGGACAGCGCGCAAAGGAAAATGGAACGACACTGCGAATGAGGGCGACAGGGACGCACATCTGTCAGATTTTGCATTCATCATGGAGCAGGATATTTCGTAGACGAAGGGCTGTCTGCAATAAACGTGCCGGCATCTTTAATTAATTTTTAATCTGCCTTTCATGATGCATTCACACAATAGGGGTATATTCTGCATCATCAGACAACGTTATGCAATAAGCAGCACAGATGTTGTGCATTGCTATCGCGGCACGCTTTATGTCTGCAGCATGAACAAATACAGGCTGGAATCGATACTTCCCTCATAGATCCATGAGCAGTGTTACCAGGTATGGAGCGAGGGAGTATGGAGAAAAGCCATCCGATGGAGGAGGAAAATTATGGACGAGAACAAAATGTTGAATTCAGAGGAAGTAACGGAAAACATTGACGAAGTGACTGCCGGGGCAGCCGAAGAAATACTCACGGAAACAGCGGAAGAGGAAATTGCCGAAGCTGCTGAAGGCACAGCAACAGAAGGCTCTGAAGAAACAGTTCCGGAAACAGCCGGGGATTCAGTTGCGGAAGCAACGACAGAAGAACCGGACGAGGGCGATATCCCCGATGAGAAAGTGCCGGAAAAAGATACAGCCGGAAAAATAGAGGAAGCTGTACAGGAAGCGGCGGAAGAGTTAGAGACTGTCGCAAATGACATTGTAGCAAAGACAAAAGCTGTGGTTGAACAGGGAAATGTAACGTACATCCGCATTCGCAAGGAAGACAAAATTATTCTGAACCTGCCGATGACGGTGGGAATTATCGGAACGGTCATAGGTCTCGCAGCTGCGCCGTGGGCAGTCATACTTGCAACACTTGCAACGGTCGGCCTGAAATGCACGGTAGAAGTAGAAAAGAAGGACGGCACAATCGTTACGATTCACGGAAAAGAGAATTAATGAGATATCTTATCGGAAGCTGCACAGCAGCTTTCGATAAAAAGGCGCATTTATGCGCCGAATTATGATTATCGGGTTCGCGAAGCGGTTCCGATGATAT
>CAMYVI010000059.1 GCA_947302185.1 uncultured Lachnospiraceae bacterium | reverse complement strand
CGGATAAGCGGAAGCAACTTTTACGCCGGCCTCCCAGAGACCACGTGCGATGGCTTCATTTCCGAGCATGAGTTTTTTCTCTCCCACGTTGATACACTCCTTTCAAAAACGCTTCATTATAGATAGAAGCTAACTCTGCTGAATTATATTTCACTTTAACGGTTTAACCCGTAAAATCAAATTGATATGTATTATATTACTCATAGGCAGTGAATGCAATCTTTAAATATGAGATTTATCCTTTACCTGACGTGAAGCTTTCTGAGCAATACCAGTATCTTTGTCCCCATAGGAAGCTGTCTGATTTCCGCATCCGTCATGCCTGTCGATTTTGTGTAAACAACAGCATAGACGATCACTCCTATTAAGACAGCTATCATTGTCAGGACCGCGCTCATAAGATATCTGTCGAACACATTCGGAAGAAGCCTGTAAGGAATCCAGAACACAACTCCGACTACGATACCCATCACCAGCGCAGCCTTGAGAGGCTGAAGAATCAGCTTTTTGACATCATGTTCATACCCCAGGAATTTCTTGAGAGCGAAGGCATTCATCACCATGACCGTATACGCATAAAGTACGGTAGCCAGTAAGACGCCTGTTGCTCCCATTCCGAGGTATCGAACGCTGAGAAATGCCGCGATCGCATTGATTCCGAGAGCGACAGCTGCGTTCCGTACCGGGACCGAAGGATGTCCGAGTCCCTGAAGAACTCCGTTCGTTACAGTAGAGAGGCTGTAGAAAACGACAGAAACCGACCCCAGTGAAAGCAGCATGGCAGCCCCCTTTACATCGCCTGTCGGATACAGAATTCTGATGACCGGATAGGAAAGAACGCAGAGACCGACGGCTGCCGGGATAGCAATGAATGTGGAAAGCCGCATACACTCATTGATTTTGTCTCTCGCATCCTGTCTGTTGTCGGAGGCCATTGCAGTGGCAACAGCAGGAATCAGTGCCGTCGATGTCGCAGATGAAAGAGCGATCGGTATGTTGATAATCGGCTTGAAACGGTAACCGAACAGAGCATACTGACGGCTGATATCCATCGCTCCTGCACCCCGCGCCACCATTGAGTAACTGAATATATTCTGATCCACTATTGCCGTCGCGTTATAAATGCATGTAGCGAATATGATAGGGGTGACCATAAGAAAGATGACTTTGAACACATCTGCAAAGCTCTCTGTTTTTTCAGTCTTATCTCCGACTATCTGCGACATGTATGTCCTGCGGTTCAGCATGTACATGATCAGCATGAAAACTATGCCGATCGCCACGCCCGACCCGGTACCGATCGTTCCTCCGGCTGCTCCGAATTTCCCCGTAAGATTCTCATCACCGATAAACGGTCTTGTGAGAAGCCAGGCTGCAAAAACAGACATGATAGCATTTAAGATTTGCTCCACTACGCGGGATATAGCCGTCGGCATCATGTTATTCTGTGCCTGGAAATACCCGCGCAGGCAGCCCAGAAACCCGGACAGCAGTATTGTCGGCGCAAGAATTCTCAGAGCAAGTGCAGCATCAGGCGTAGCCCTGAGGAAGAACGGCGCCCCGAAAAAAGCGACACATGCGCCTATTCCTCCAACGCCAAGGACATAAAGCAGGGCTCCGTGAAATACTTTCTGAGCATTACGATACTGACCGAGGGCCAGTCTCTCCGCCATGACCTTGGAGATAGCCATAGGTATACTATAGGAAGAAATGAGGAGAATAATCGTATACCACTCGTAAGCATACGTATAATAACCGTCGCCTACATCTCCCATAATCAGATGAAGTGGACTTCTGTAAAGAAGTCCGACTACACTGCATATCAATTGTGCTGCCATAAGGAAGGCGGCCTGTTTGACAACCGCCCCTTTTTTGTCTGCCATATTGTTGTCCTTCGTATTGTATTATTTATCTTGGTGAAAGCTGTCCCAGCATCTTCAGACACTTAACTCCCTTTGAGAGTATTGAATATCTGTATACTCTTACCGGATCTGCCAGTCTACTGGCTCGAGGCCTACCGATTCCAGATAAGCATTCGTTCTGGAAAACGGTCTGCTGCCGAAAAATCCGTTGTTGGCTGAAAGCGGACTCGGATGGGGTGACTCAATAATAAGATGCTTCGGATTGTGGATGAAAGCTTTTTTTCGACGTGCAGGAGTACCCCAGAGTATGAAGACAAGAGGCCTGTCCTGATCTGCAAGTACCTTAATGCATGCGTCCGTGAACTCTTCCCATCCGATTCCCCTGTGTGAATTGGCTTCATGTGCGCGCACCGTAAGAACAGTATTCAGAAGCAATACGCCCTGTCTTGCCCATGGTGTGAGATCTCCGTTATCCGGAATCGGGCAGCCCAAATCGCTGTTCAATTCTTTATAGATATTGACCAGCGAAGGCGGGATGCGGATTCCTCTGTGCACGGAAAAGCACAGTCCGTTGGCCTGACCCTCCCCATGATAGGGATCCTGGCCGAGAATCACGACCTTGACTTTTTCGAGAGGTGTAAAATTAAAGGCGTTAAAAACGTCATTACTCGGCGGATAGATCACTTGTGTCCTGTATTCCTGTATCACTGTCCTGTAAAGCTTCGCATAGTACGGCTTGCCGAATTCCGGCTTGAGTGCCGCTTCCCATTCACCTGTAATAGCCATAATTATTCTCTCTTTTTATGATTTATTTCCTACAGTCTCACTGCTATGCCCCGGTCTCGCATATACTCTTTGACCTCGCGGATCGTCATGATTTTGTAATGGAACAGCGATGCTGCAAGGGCTGCATCGGCACCTCCCTCTGTAACCGCTTCGACGAAGTGTTCCATCGTGCCGGCTCCGCCCGAAGCTATTACCGGAACACTGACCGCATCGGAGATAGCACGTGTAAGTGCCAGATCATACCCGTTCTTCGTGCCGTCGCCGTCCATCGATGTAAGCAGTATTTCTCCCGCTCCTAACTCGACGGCCCGCTTCGCCCACTCTACTGCATCCAGACCGGTATCGATTCTTCCGCCATGCTTGTAGACCGTCCAGCCGTCGCCTTCCTTTCTCTTCTTGGCGTCAATCGCCAGAACAATGCATTGGCTTCCGAACTTTTCGGCACCCTCCCGGATTAATTCCGGATTATCGATTGCAGCGGAATTCACTGAAATCTTATCGGCACCTGCGCGGAGTATTTTTCTCATGTCATCGACAGTTCGTATTCCGCCGCCGACCGTGAACGGAATGAAGACCTGGTCTCCTACGCGCTCGACCATATCGACGACGGTCTCACGGTTATCTGAGGATGCGGTGATATCAAGGAACACAAGCTCGTCAGCACCTTCAAGATCATATGCCTTCGCAATCTCTACCGGATCGCCTGCATCCTTTAAGTCAACAAAATTAACGCCTTTTACAACTCTGCCCGCATTGACATCGAGACAGGGAATAATTCTTTTAGTGAGCACTACTCTCCTCCTGGTATGCTGTAATCGGAACCGCTTCAGGTCCCCGTAAATCATACATCATATTTATTCGATTCCGCGATCTGCAAAATCACTTTTACTCACTTTCAGGAAATTCCTGAGAATCTGCAGACCGACACTCCCTGACTTTTCCGGATGGAACTGACAGGCAAATACATTGTCCTTCTCCACCGACGCCGTCGCTGTGTCCGTATACGTACAGGTTGCTTTCACTACCTGCTCGTCCCCGGCAGCAGCGTAGAACGAGTGGACAAAGTATACAAATGCACCCTCATCGATTCCCTCAAACAGTTTTCCCCCATTCTTCAGATTCAGGCTGTTCCAACCGATCTGGGGAATCTTATAACCGCACTTTTCCGCAAAACGAACATTCGAACCCTCAAGCAGACCGAGACCTGCTGCCCCGGGACTTTCTTCGCTGCTCTCGAACAGCAGCTGGAGCCCGAGACATATTCCCAGAAGCGGAGTTCCTTCTTCCGCCACCTTCTTTATGACATCCACAAGCCCATAAGCACAAAGACGATCCATAGCGTCGCCGAATGCTCCGACGCCCGGAAGCACAACATGATCTGCTTCGAGAATAACCTCCGGGTCTCTCGTAAGTTCCACATCCTGTCCCAGAAATCTGAAAGCCTTGATGACACTTTTGATATTGCCCGCATCGTAATCAATTACTGCAACCATTGATATTCTCCATTATATAATAGGTATGAAAATCAAGAACTCCCTGCTCTGCTTTGTTGTTTTGCCGGTATCACGGAAAGGCAGCTCATGCAGGAAAGCTCGGTTTTGAACCGACAAATAAGCAAAAAAGAAATGCATACGTTGCTAAATATACCATGAAACAGGCATTTTATCAACGTATACATCTCTTTATGTGTTCACGCAGACAGACCGTTCCGTCTGTGCTTCATGTATTTTATTTCCCTTCCAGTGTAAAGAAGAACTCAACTCCGTTATCATAATTCTTCACACCGCACTGCTGCTGATGAGCATCCATAATTGCTTTTACGATAGACAGTCCGATTCCGCTTCCTCCGTATTCTCTCGTACGGGCTTTATCCACTTTATAAAATTTGTCCCAGATTTTATCTATATCTGTCTCGGGGATCGGATCGCCGGTGTTAAATACGGATGTCCTGACCAGATTATCTACCCTTCGGATCCGGATATCTATTTTCTTGTCGTAATCCAGATGATTCATGGCATTGCTCATGAAGTTGGTTACTACCTCTTCTATCTTGAACTCATCACCCCAGACATACATACAGTCCTCCGATGAGAATGTGACCTCCGCGCCCTTCTCGTCGAGCAGAAGTTTCATTCCCTGAACGACGCCACGGACAAGCGGAACAATATCGAAGCGTTCCATGACGGTCGGATCGTTGCCGAACTCAAGACGGTTCAGTGAAAGCAGTTTCTGGACCATGTTGTTCATCTTGGCAGACTCGTCAATAATAACGTCACAGTAGAAGTCCCTGCTTTCCTTATCCTCCGCAATGTTATCCTTGAGTCCTTCGGCATAGCCGGAGATCAGTGCAATCGGGGTTTTCAGCTCGTGGGAGACATTATTGAGGAATTCCTTTCGGACCTCGTCAATTTCCTCCTTTTTCTTGACGTCTTTCCGAAGCTCGATATTCGCAGATTTAAGCTCTGAGATCGTCTTCTCAAGTTCCCCGGACATTTTGTTGAAGTTCTCTCCGAGCTGATCGATCTCGTTATGTGCATTTCCGGTATACTTTGCGTCAAAGTCGAGATTTGCCATTCTCTGAGAAATCTCATTGAGCTGGACAATAGGCTGTGTGATTTTCTTCGACAAAATCGTTATGGCAATCACCGCAATCATCGTTACGATCGCGCCTACGACAATGAAGAATTCATTTGAGAGATCGACGGCTTTCTCTATACTCTCCAGAGGCGTTCTCAGGAGGAACCAGTCACCGTTGTCGAGCTGCCCCCAGAGTTCCAGATATTTTGTCCGGATCCGCTCGTCGGAAGCTTCCTGAAGAATGTAGTTCCCCTCTTCCCTGATCACGTAAATCTTGTCCCGGTAAAATCCCGTATAGTATCCGAACAGGCGAATCGCAAGGTCTGCTGCGTCCTTACCGGTAGAGTTGATTTCGGTGAAGTCAGAATCGGTCACAAGAATCTCTATATTTTCCTGAACGCTGAATTGCATGATTTCGTTCGTAAAATCATCTGTCTGCGCCATAGCCAGTCCGTTGATACGGTCATACGTCTTCATGATCTGACGTGTCTTCTGATATTTATAGAACCTGCCGAGGAACATATAATTAATCAGTCCCATTGTGATAAGCGTCAGGATCATCAGCGGTATTAAAGTTGTGAGAAGTTGTCTTCTGATACTATGCTTCATAATACATTTCGATTACTTACTGTTACAAAGTTAAGCCTTCTTGCCGTCTCCGTTCGGATCGAACTTATAACCCATGCCCCAGATCGTGCGGATATACTCGCCCTTGCTGCCCATCTTACTGCGGAGCTTCTTTACATGTGTGTCGATTGTGCGCGCATCGCCGTAATAATCGTAGTTCCAGACCGCATTCAGGATCTTCTCTCTCGATAGGGCGATGCCTGCATTTTCCACAAAATACTGAAGAAGCTCAAATTCCTTGAAAGAAAGTTCGATCGGATTGCCGTCTATGAAGACCTGATGTGCTGTTTTGTCGACCTTGATGCCGCCGACATCGAGGACTTCCGCAGCGTCGACCTTGCCGGCTCTTCGCAGAACGGCATTTACGCGCGCAACAAGAATTTTCGGAGAGAACGGTTTTGAGATATACTCGTCTACTCCGAGATTGAAACCCATGAGCTCATCTCTCTCATCCGTTCTTGCAGTCAGCATAATGATCGGCACCTTAGAGTACTGACGAATCTCACGGCATACCTGCCATCCGTCCATCTTCGGCATCATGACATCGAGAAGAATCAGCGCTATGTCTTTTTCATCGAAGAAAATGTCGACCGCCCTCTCTCCGTTTTCCGCTTCAATTACCTGATAATCTGCCTTTTCAAGAAAATCCCGGACAAGCTTTCTCATTCTGCTCTCATCGTCCACTACAAGGATTTTTAATTTTTCCATATTTACCCCCGTTGTAAATCATCTTTGTAAAATCATTCTGTTAACTATTATAACGCATTATTTTCCAAATGGATATTCTTTAAAGTGCTCCTGTTTATTATAGTCATGAATTGTGTGCAAAGTAAGAACATTTATCGTTTAGTCATTTACATTTTCATGCTGTATCATTAATGATGAAAGTATGAAAATTATTTTTACAAGTATTGCTTATACAATTTCCGAATCAGGTAATAAAGTGTTATAATTCTATATAGAGTCACATCACACTTCTCTATCCAGGGTACGCTCAGCGTTCCCGCCACATGATGTTAAAGTCCCAAGGAGGTAACCCACATGAACATCAGAAACACACTGATCGTCTTGCTGATTCTGACCATGATCACGGCCACGACAGCATGCGGCTCGACCGTGCCGGCAACAACTCCCGGCAACAACCCGGATTATAAAGTCGCCATGGTGACAGATTCGGGTGATATCACGGATCAGTCCTTCAACCAGATCACCTATGAAGCCATGTCAGCTTACTGTGAGGAGAACCACATAGACTATACATACAAAAAACCGGATGGTGACACGGACTACGCCCGCATAGCCATGGTCGATGTCGCGGTTGCCGAAGGTTATAATATAATTATACTTCCCGGTTATACCTTTGCTGCGACAATAGTCGAAGTCACCTACAAGTATCCGGACATTAAGTTCATTGCCCTCGATATGACAGCCGGAGATATCATTGCGGCAGCCGTAGGCGACATCTATTATTCAGATCCGGACTCCTACACCGCTTCGGATTATTACAACACCGGAAATACATATTGCGCGGTATACAAAGAAGAGATTCCGGGATACATGGCAGGATACACGGCTGTTCGTCTTGGCTTCAGAAAGCTGGGCTATCTCGGCGGACAGGCTGTTCCGGCTGTTATGCGTTTCGGATACGGATATCTTCAGGGCATTGACGAAGCCGCTGAGGAACTCGGCGTTACCGATGAGATAGATGTTCAATATGCATATGGCGGCCAGTTCTACGGATCCACCGAAATCACGGCTGCTATGGATACCTGGTTCTCTAAGGGAACCGAAATCGTTTTTGCCTGCGGCGGCGGTATCTTCACATCCGCAGCGGAAGCCGCAGCAAAAGTGGGAGGAAAGATCATCGGCGTAGACTCCGATCAGTCCTTCACGATTGACGCGTACGGTAAGGGAATGACAGTAACGTCAGCGATGAAAAACCTCGGTGCAACCGTTCGCGCCATGCTTCAGTCAATCATTTTCGATAACACGTGGAGTGAACATGTCGGCAAGATTGAAAATCTCGGTCTCGTATCCGGCACGGATACATCACTGAATTATGTCGCCCTTCCGGAAGAGACAACACTCTGGAACGACGAATACACACTTAAAGATTATTACGAACTCGTAAACAAGATCTACGACGGTGAACTGGAAGTCAGCAGCAATATCGACAGTGCCCCGGAAGTTAAGGTCAAAGTGACAATGCGTGAAGGTACGATCATGTAAGACAGGTTTTGTTCTTCATCGCGAGATAGTACTTACGATGAAGCCGGATTTCACTTTGCGCGCGTATCTCATGACAGAAGTCACGAGTATTGCGCGATGAAGAATAAATAATATAGAAGGCATCCGCCTTCACGAAGGAGATAGACATGTCTGAATACGCAATAGAAATGTTGAACATAACGAAACGTTTCCCGGGCATCATCGCAAATGACAACATTACTCTCCGCCTGAAAAAAGGAGAGATACATGCCCTGCTCGGAGAAAACGGAGCCGGCAAGAGTACTCTCATGAGCGTTCTCTTCGGTCTCTATCAGCCTGAAGAAGGAGAAATCCTGAAAGACGGAAAAAAAGTCAGTATTAATAATCCTAATGACGCCAATGATCTCGGGATAGGGATGGTCCACCAGCATTTCAAACTGGTCGAATGTTTTTCCGTCCTCGATAACATTATCCTTGGAGTCGAACCCACAAATGGAATCTTCCTCAAGAAGGATGACGCCCGAAAGAAAATCATGGCTCTGTCCCAAAAGTATCATCTTGCCGTCGATCCCGATGCAATCGTTGAAAACATCACAGTCGGTATGCAGCAGAGAACCGAAATTCTCAAAATGCTTTATCGCGACAATGAAATACTGATATTCGATGAGCCTACCGCAGTCCTTACTGTCCAGGAAATAGCGGAGCTCATGAATATCATGAAAGGTCTGGCCAAAGAAGGGAAGAGCATCCTGTTTATCTCTCACAAACTGAACGAAATCATGGAAGTCTCCGACCGCTGCACTGTTATCCGGAAAGGAAAGTACGTCGGCACGGTCAACACGAAAGACACTACTCAGGAACAGCTGTCAGCCATGATGGTCGGCCGAAATGTCAGCTTCAATGTGGAAAAGAAACCGGCCAAACCGGGCGAGACAGTTCTCGAAGTAAAGAATATCAGTGTTCCGGGTCATAACAAGCAGGACGCGGTCCGAAATGTAAGTTTTAAAGTCAGAAAAGGCGAGATCGTATGTATAGCGGGTATTGACGGCAACGGTCAGACAGAACTCATTTACGGACTCAGCGGTCTTGCTCCGATAAAGAACGGTTCCATATATCTGAACGGCAATGATGTCTCAAAAGAATCTATCCGCCGCAAATCTGTCCTCGGAATGAGCCATATCCCCGAGGATCGTCACAAACACGGTCTGGTACTCGATTATTCACTGGAAGATAATCTTGTCCTTGGAAATTATTACGAGCCACAGTTCAATGGTCCGTTCGGTATTCTGAACAGACATAATATACGTGAATACGCATCCAGACTGATAAAAGAATATGATGTCCGTTCGGGAGAAGGTCCGAATACCGTTACACGCTCCATGTCCGGAGGAAATCAGCAGAAAGCTATCATAGCACGTGAAATTGACAGAGATCCGAATCTCCTGATAGCCGTTCAGCCCACACGAGGCGTAGATATCGGAGCCATCGAGTTCATTCACAAACAGCTGATAAAAGAAAGAGACCGGGGCAAGGCAGTTCTTCTGGTCAGCCTCGAGCTCGATGAAGTTATGGATGTTCCGGACAGGATTCTCGTAATGTATGAGGGCGAAATCGTAGGCGAATTCAAGCCGGAAGATGTTACTATGGAAGATCTCGGTCTCTATATGACCGGTGCTAAAAGACAGGAGGTGGCAGGAAGATGAAATCTGAAAAGAAAAGCTTCATTGAAAATCCCGGCGTACAGTCTGTTATCGCCTCACTGATCTGTATTCTGATCGGTCTCTTCATCGGATACTGCGTGCTTGTTGCCATCAATCCCGCCGGAGCGGGGAGAGCTCTGCTCTCCATATTGAAGAACTTCCTCTACTTCCCGAGACCGGCTGTTGCTCTTGAGTACTTCGGAAGCACGCTTGTAAAGACCGCTCCTCTTCTTATGTGTACCCTTTCCGTACTCTTCGCTTATAAGGTCGGGCTTTTCAATATCGGCGCAGCCGGTCAGTACACGGTAGGAGCAGGACTGGCACTCTATTGTGCAATCGGATTAAAAGCCCCCTGGTATGTATGCGTAATCGCAGCTTTGATCGGCGGCGGCGTACTCGGAGGAATCGTAGGTTTCCTGAAAGCATATCTCAACGTTAATGAGGTCATCGCGGGAATCATGCTTAACTGGATCAGTTTGTATTCGGTAAATATGCTTCTCACGGGAGTCAAGGAGTCCAGTACGACTTACACAATGGCGCTCAGGACAAATGCACCGGGCGGTCTCCTTCCCAGCCTCGGTCTGCAGAATCTGTTCTCCGGCAATAAATATGTAACGATCGCTATCCCGCTTTCCGTCATAGCGGCTGTATTTGTATGGATCCTCATGGATAAGACGAGACTCGGATATGAGCTCAGAGCGACCGGTCTCAATATTCACGCAGCTAAATATGCCGGCATGAAAGAAAAGCAGAACATGATTCTGACCATGGTCATTTCCGGAGGCATTGCGGCACTCGGTGCTTCTTTCCTCTATCTCAGCGGTATTGAACAGTGGTCATGCGCGCAGACATCTGTACCGGCTATGGGCTTCAACGGTATAGCGGCAGCATTCCTCGGGGGACTTCATCCCATCGGATGCATTTTCTCCGCATTCTTCATTCAGCACATAACGAGCGGCGGATCTTACGTTGACAAGATGATTTATTCATCACAGATCTCCGACCTCATCTCGGCAATCATTATTTACTCATGCGGTTTTGTTCTTTTCTTCAAGCACTGTATGAGAAGCGGCATTGCCAAATCAAGGAAAGGAGGTTCTATGTCATGACTCTGTTATTACAGTACACTCTCATCTATGCGTCCGTACTTATGCTGGTCGCTCTCGGCGGCTGCTACTCCGAACACGGCGGAGTAATCAATCTCGGACTTGAAGGAACCATGGTAATGGGAGCTCTCGGCGGTGCACTTGTCATGAGAAACTTCCCGGCACTTCCGGGTCCTGCCATGCTCATCATGACGATCCTCGGTGCAGTCGTTTTCGGTACCGTCTATTCATTGCTCCTTGCTGTCGCTGCTATCAATTTTCAAGCGGATCAGACTCTGGTCGGAACTGCCATGAATCTTTTGGGTACCGCAGCGGCTACCGTATTTGTCAAGGCACTCAACATGAGATCCAATAAAAACAATGTATCATCCGCTATCCAGTATATCGATCAGAAAAAGGCGTTCACGATGGTCAAAATCGGCAATTTCGAAATGAGCTGGTTCCTGATTCTCTCGATACTTATTTTGATTGCAGCTCACGTGGTCTTATATAAGACAAAATTCGGTCTTCGCCTCATGGCCTGCGGCGAACATCCTCAGGCGGCGGATTCGGTCGGTATCAATGTTTATAAAATGCGCTATGCAGGCGTTCTGATTTCGGGCGCACTCGGCGGACTCGGCGGCATCGTCTATATCACGGCAGGCGTCAGTGAATGGAAATTTGAGAACGGCGTCGCAGGTTTCGGTTTCCTTGCACTTGCCGTTATGATCTTCGGACAGTGGAAGCCGACTCTGATCGGTGCCGCAGCTCTCCTGTT
>CAMYVI010000058.1 GCA_947302185.1 uncultured Lachnospiraceae bacterium | reverse complement strand
GATAAAAGATCGAGAGCTAGTTTTTCTTAGCTTAGCAGATAAGGTCAATAATAGTACTGCACTTTTTAAATGGCTACATTTTTTGTTAATGTCTCCACGGCTACCTTTTCAGAGGGATCAATATCATCTAGGTTCCATTTCCAATGATATACTACTGGTTCCTGATTGATTTCCTCAAAATACTTGTAGATCCGATCCACTAATTCGACTTTCGTTTTAACACGAATACCTTTGAGCATTTGCTTTGTCATCTTGCTGAAAAAGCTTTCTACAAGATTTAACCACGACGCATGCTTCGGGGTAAATACAAATTCAAAACGCTTCGGTACAGTAGACAAGTATTCCTGAACTTCAGCTGATGAATGAACCCTCAAATTGTCGAGCACAAGACGGATTACATCATTTTTGGGATATCTTTCATCAAGGATTTTCAGGAATGCTATATAGTCCTTGCTGTTGTGTGTATCGCTTACCAATGGGAACGCTTCACCAGTTTGAAGATCTATACCTGCCAGGAGCGACACAGTCCCAAGCCTTTTGTATTCATAATCCCGTTTGATAGTGCCATGTTCTTCCGTTGGAGGAAGATCATCACTGGTGGTGGCTATAGCCTGAATACCGGGTTTTTCATCGTAAGAAACAACGTGTGTCACCTGTTCATCGGCATCAAATGGCAGAAGATTTCCGTTTTCATCGAATTGAAATGACAGCTGCTTATAAACAAGCAAAACATTATGCATTTTTGAATCGAATTCGGGATCTCGTCTCTCGCAATAATACTGAATGCGAAACGGCTTTATGTCTGCCTTGTTTAATATCGAATAGACACCTGATTCTGACACGGTTGTAAGTCTTTCGAAACCAGCTTCTGCCGCAGTTTTGCGAATATGTTCCGTAAGAGCTTTTGTAGTCCATAGCTCAGCCGCATATCCGTAATCCTTCGGCTTAGTACAGGCAACACTGATCAGCCATGTCTTCGCTTCACCGGTGATTTCCTCTTTTGCACCACGGCCCT
This sequence comes from uncultured Lachnospiraceae bacterium, assembly GCA_947302185.1. The sequence goes on along the minus strand of CAMYVI010000058.1, from coordinate 10,767 downwards.
CTGAGACATTCAGCAATTTTGACAGAGAGTCATCCCTGGAGCGGTTCTTATACTTGTTGACCCATAATAATACTGTACGGGTATTGATTCCAAGCTCATCTGCTATTTGATTATTGGATTTTCCCTCTGATTTTGCCATTAGGATTTTCGCTCTTTGGGCAATAATAACAGGGGTCATCCCGGATTTTAAAAGCTTCTCTAATTCAAGTTTGTGTTCTGGTTCAAGTTGTAATGTTTTGGGCTTATTCATATTGGTAAACTCCTCTATACAAACTCTATAGAAAGAGTATACCATACATTTATTAAAATGTGTAGCCAATTAAAAAGTGATGTACTAGGTGAGAGCTTTGAGCTTTTAAAGCATATTTATCAGATCGATCAGGCGGATTATGAACGGACGCTTGACGATCTCGATAAGATTCTCGGGATCAAAGAGATAATTGACAAACCTGTAAGGCAGATGTCACTCGGACAGCGGGTAAAGGGAGATCTTGTGGCGTCCATGATCCATTCTCCCGGAATTCTGTTCCTCGATGAACCTACGATAGGTCTCGATGTCTCCGCTAAATATGCACTTCGCAAATTCATAAAAGAGATAAACCGTACCAGGAAGACAACAGTCATATTGACTACACATGACCTTGGCGATATCCGGGAGTTGTGCGAAAGACTGATAATCATCAACCATGGAGTGATGATTGAAGACGGTAATCTTTCGGAAATTGTTGACCGGATTGCACCATACAAAACACTTGTCGTCGAGTACTATGATGAATCAGCACCTGAACACGACAGATGCCTGATGACAGAACATACAGGCAATATAGCAAAATACAGATTCATGAAAAAGGACCTGACAGCTGCTGAGATTATTGCGGATATTTCAAAGGTCAAAACAATAAAGGACGTCTCAATAGAGGAAGCGGGAATTGATGATATAATAAAGATAGCGTACGCAACAGTCAGATGACCTGCAAATGTACATGAAAATTTTGGAGGATAAAAGTCAATATAAGGGAGGTACAAGAGATGAGAATTACGAAAAAAATCCTGAATCTGTTTCTGGTATTCTGTCTGCTGCTGAGTCAAGTGCCATTATCTGTAATGGCGGATGAGACAGGAACGGACATCGGCAGCAGCGGGAGCGACGATCACCCTGACGGTCACAACTGATCCGAACTATGCTCTTGAATCGATCCGCTTCAGGAAGGCCGGCGGCTCAGATTTATTTCAAGTACCATGCGGACGGTCTTTCGGTGAGCAGCGCCGCGGATGAGGTGACAGTGGACTCACTGAGCGTCTTTATCGCAGAGCGCGAAGGTACGCTGCCGACAGGCGTGAGCATCGAGGGCATTTCGGCGATGCTGGAGTCTGACAACACGCTCAGACTGTATCTTGGAATTAATGGCATCGAGCCGTCTGGTCTTAATTTTGCGATTGACGGGAAAAAATCCGATCTTAAACAGCGCTCGGACGGAAAGTATTACCTGGCGCTGGATAAGGGCGTGTATTCGAACCATCTGCAGAATACGCACACTTACACGGTATCGGACGGTACGGAAGATGGTACCTATACGATCACTGCATCCGTGCTGACCTATGCGCGATCATGCGTGATCAAGAGCGGCGTGAACGAGATTAACCTCGGCAAGACACTTTACCTCTATAATCAGGCTGCGGTTGCGGCATTCGGAGATTAAGAGATGAAATCTGATAAGCATAGCAGGTTTATGGCGGCTCGAAAGCCGTAATAAACCTGAATACCGTCCGGAAGCAATTCATGTCGTGACGGCTGATGATATAAGGAACGGAAAGGGGCTGTCGCATCAAAGGCGCGGCACCACTACATATGGCGGACGTTATTTGCAAATGTCTGTCATATGTAGTGGTGGCACTGCCTAATGCAACAGCCCCTTCCTGCTATATTATGAAGGATAATGTACCGTCTCTATCATAGTCAGCATAAAACTGTCGTCTTTCTTATAATTGGCTTTCAATGGCGAACCCGGATATTGGCGAAGCTGTTATGGCAGATCTTATCGAAAGACGTATTAAATGTATTCTCCCTCGAATATTTTCCTGAGGGTATTCCTATTCATCCGGTTCTGCTCCATTAGGGACCCCGCATAACTTCGAAAAGCACGACACATGAGGGGATGGGCGACCCCAAAAGAAAGATCCGGTCTTTTTGAATGGACAATACTTGCCATATTGTCAGCGATCAGCAGTTTCATGTTGGGAAATGGCATCTCCGGAAGCACATGGAACCGATAGCCCGGATATGTCTCTGAAAGCCTGACAATGTTCCGCAGATGCATGGCATACTTCTCGGGCGTATAGAATAATTCCCGGATTCCGTTCAGCTGCTCGACCGGGACTTTCCCGGATAACAGGCATTCATTATCAGCAAGGGTGACGCACTCGTTCACCCTTGTTTTTTCAAGTCGGGAAAGCAGCGTCTTCTGAAGGATCTTCCATTCTTCATACAGCGCGGGTTCCTCAAATGACCGGACCAGTTCTTCCGGCATGGTCGCTACGGAAAGCCCGTTTTGAATGACAGTGATATCTGAACCGCTTTCATAAACGGAAGCAGCGGGGATTTTGAGAAGCGGACCGGCTGCTTCCAGCATCCTTTCAAAGCGGCACAGGGAGGCTTCAAGCAGCGGTCTTTCTGTGTAGTAATGATAGATACCCGCAGCTTCCGTGCCGATGGGATGGAACGCTTCGATGGATGCCATCCCCGGGCAGAGAAAGATGGTATGGGAAAATCTGGAATTCCGTTTCCCGCTGCTGTACCGGGCTTCCACCATGCCGGAGATATAGAGCGGCAGCCAGCTCCTGATCGCATCGGTCATCTCCGAAAGGTCACGGTCTACATTGTGGATGATTTTGATCCGTGTCCCGTTTTTGACACAGGCACTCATGAGGGCTGACCATCGCATGAGGAAGTCTCTGTCACCGGTCAGCCATTCCTGATCTTCATCGGAATACAGAAGTAGAAGTTCGGCGTTCCCCTTCCAGGCATCAAAGAGAAAGCGGAGGACCGCGTTCCGCATCTCTTCCCGTCCGAGATACACAGCCTGGTCTGTCTGTGTGATCTTTTTTGCCATCGTTTCTTCCGGTGCCGGAAGGGGAGCCTCAGCCGAAAAAGTGTCAAAGATTTCCAGCAGGCCCTCCGCTATTCCTGCCTCACGATCCGGAATATGGCCATCATCAAACAGCCACTCATGGAGGGCGTCTTCGTCGGGCATGCCGGCGGGGACATCCATGAGTACTGCGAGATCGCCCAGTTTTCCGCTGACTTCTGCTCTTTCAAAAAGGACAGAGGAAATCGTCCTTGTTATGTTGCTCCCCGGTATGGGTGTGCGGACCCCGGTGCGGAAACGGCTGATCATGGATGTGTCCATATGGATTTCGTGACTGAGCCGGGTATTGGACAGATCCGTCAGCTTCATTACCGCGTCAAGGCGTTTCCCGAAGAAATGACAGGCCGGTTTCGGCTTTCGGCTGCTGTGAGGGCGTGTCCGGGACACGGCGGTTTTTCTTCCCTCTTCCGGCTCCCCTTTATAGAGCCATTCCCGGATAGTATCTGAGATCTCTTCTGCTGATCCATCCGGATCTGCACCTATGTAACTGCAGAAATCTCCCAACCTGTTCCGGTCAACCGTATACAGATACAGGCCCGTTACAAGCTTCCGAATCGTCGGGCTGTTTTTTCCGGGAGTCCGTCCGGAACTCCGCAGGCGGCTGATATTGGTCCTGTCGAAACCGGCGAGCTTTGCAACCTGTCCGTTTTTTGCACCTAAGTATTGAAACAGTTCGTTGAGCCTGGAAGTAAACATGGGTAAATCCTCCTTGTTACCAATATACCAAAAAAGTGTGACAAATAAAATGTGCATTGAAGGATCTTTTGTCACACTTTTCGGGGAGGACAGACAACGGTATAATTTTCATAATGTATTGTATCGGCGAGATAGAATGTGCAACATCGATGTATGGTTTATGGTACATGATAGTTAAGCGGAACGGCCTTATATTTTGTTCCGGAAAAGATGGAGGTAAAATATGATGAAGGTATTTAAAGGGCTTTTGGCGATGAGCTGTGTTGCGGCGTTACTTTCGACGGCACCGGGGATAACCGTGCTGGCGGAGGAGATAAGCATAGCGGATGAGAGCATAAGCGAAGATTATTTTATGCCTGGAATGGATGAATCTCTTTCAGAACCCATAGAGGCAATTGAAGAGGATGCTTCGGAGATATCTGTACCTGAGGAGAACGTGTCGGATGCGGAAGAAATAGAAGAGGAGTACACTTCAGATGTGGAAGTAAAACCCGAGGAGATTACTTCGGCAGCAGATGATGCCGAAACAGAAATTCCCGAGGAGACTGTCGGGGAAGGAGAAGCACAGACATTTACTGTTGGTGATGGTGTAACAGCGACCTTGGTTAAAGAAGGAGATAAGAACGTACTATACTTTGATTCAGAAAGCGGAACACTGTGGAGAGATTGGCAGTTGAAGCTGTGGGGTAATGTAGATAAAGTTCAAATAATCAAGTTTACTGAAGACAGTAATGTTATGTATTTACCGAAGGATTCCAGTTATCTTTTTTCCGGATACGGATACGGATATGATTCATGCATGTTATTACGTAGTGTCGAACAAATGCAACTTGATAAGGTAGATACGTCGAATGTGGAAAATATGAACTGTATGTTCTATTACTGCACCAATTTGACAGATTTGGATTTGAGCAGCTTTGATACGTCGAACGTGACGTATATGTATTATATGTTCTGTAACTGCACCAACTTGACAAATCTGGATTTGAGCAGCTTTGATACGTCAAACGTGACGTATATGGAAGAGATGTTCTATTACTGCACCAGCTTGACAAATCTGGATTTGAGCAGCTTTGATACGACGAATGTGACGAATATGGAAGAGATGTTCGCATGCTGCACCAGCTTGACAAATCTGGATTTGAGCGGCTTTGATACGACGAATGTGGAAAGAATGGATTATATGTTCTATGACTGCTCCGGCTTGACGAATCTGGATTTGAGCAGCTTTGATACGTCGAACGTGATGAATATGGATTATATGTTCTATAACTGCTCCGGCTTGACGAATCTGGATTTGAGCGGTTTTGATATGACGAATGTGTATTATGTGTATCGTATGTTCTATGGCTGTACCGGCTTGACAAATCTTAAAACTCCAAAGCATAACTTTAGAAAGATCCCTTTACCTAAAACTATGTACGATCGTGCCGGAAAGGAGTATACTGATTTGCCTATTGGCTATAGCAGCATTGAACTGAGGACTGAGATTTCAATAGAAAAGGCTTCGGTCGGTGGAGTCAGTCTTTCCTATGGCTATTCCGGTAAAGCGTATACACCCGCACTCACAATAAAGGTAGGTAGTGTGACACTCACACAGGATACGGATTATACGGTCAAATATGAGAACAATAAGAATCCCGGAACAGCTACTATCACGATCACGGGTAAGGGCATATACACAGGAAAAAGGATTAAAACATTTGAGATCGTGGACTGCGTGTCCACCCTTGTCTCCGGCAAAACATATCAGCTGATACCAAAGAATAATTCTAAAACGGCTGTATGCTCTTTCTCCGGCAGGATGATTAACAATACAAAAGCCTATATCACGGACAGGAGCAGCTCCGAGGCCATGAAATTCAAAGCTGTAAAAAATTCCGATGGTACGTGGAAGTTCATCAACGCCAAGTGTGAGCTTGCATTAGCTGTACAGCAGAACAGCTCTGAAGTAGGGAAGGGTCTTGTGCTGTACGATCAGACTACGCGTACCGCACAGAATTGGAAGCTTGAAAAGAAATCGGACAATTCCTTTGCTATAAGAAATGCGGTGACAGGTTATTCAATCGCGATGTCGGACGCATCTGCAGTGAAGGGAACAACACTTTCGATGGCAGTATCGGAGGGCAGTGGCCTGCAGCGTTTCTATATTGCGGAGACAGAACCGGTAAGTGCTCCGTTTAATGGGACTTATGCGGTCAGGGCTTCGAAGAACAAAAACTATGTGCTCAACATTGCATCCGCATCGAAGGAAGACGGCGCGAACGTGAATCTGTATGCATTTGGCAACACGAATGAGAAGAAGTTCAAGGCATTGTACAGTGCAGCAGGTTACTACCGTCTTGTGAATGTGAACTCCGGTTTGGTCCTCACGGTTCAGGGGAATACAAAGGCCGATGGTGCGAATGTCATCCAGAGCAAATGGGCTGCTCAAAGCGGACAGAGGTGGATGATTACCAAGAACACAGATGGCACAGTGACATTGACCAATGCACTTGGAACGGTTCTTCATCTGACCGGCAATAAGACTGCGAACGGGACGAATATTGTGGTTAAGAAGGCGTCAACGACAACAGCGCAGAAGTGGTATCTTCAGTAAACAAAAATTCAGGGGGGAAAGACAGGGTCTGATCAGTTAGTTGATCAGATGCCTGTCTTTTCTTTTGATAATTTTAAGTTGGATAGGATGAGGGGCGGGGCCCGTCTGTTTTGTGTCTGTATTTTACAAAAAAATATTGCAGAAATATTGATTTTATGTCACAATTTTCAGATATAATTCTGCATTTTCATACAACATGAGGAGGAAGACACATTCATAATGACGTCGGAGTGGTGAGTACAGTGATCGAAAAGAAGGAAAAGACGGTTGCAGATAGTGACATACAATGCATGACTGCCCTTGTGGGTGAAATATGACAGGAGAAAGGAAAAACAAATGAGAAGGTATCAGTTAAAAAGAAATACAGGGAGGCGCATGATGGCAATCCTGCTGAGCCTTGTGCTCATTCTGTGCAGTTCGGGCGTTACAGCATTAGCCGCAGAAATCCCGGAAACGACTGCGGATTTCGTCGGTGAAGAAGAGCAGGATGCGTTAAATGAAGTTTCGGATGAAGGAGCGCTTATTGATGCTGACATGCCTCCGGAAGGCGCGGAAGAGCAGACCTTGCGGAATAATGAAGATTCATAGAAACAGAAGGACCAGGGGTTCATACGAGCCCAAGGTCCTTCATTTCTAACACTCGCCGTATGCCGGATACCGAAAACGGTCTGCCGGCACGGCAGCATTCAGGTCATCCACTGAAGATCAGGAGACAGATGACCTCTTTCGGTCTCTTCGCGCCGGTCTCATGTCCCGGCTCGACGGAGTAGGTGAGGCGGAGGATGATGAGATCCGTCAGATGATCACGGAACTTGTCATGGAGGAGAGCCGCAATTCTTACATGGATATCGAGAAACGCACCGCCATCTCCCGTGAACTGTTCTATTCCGTCCGCAGGCTGGACATCCTGCAGGACCTCATAGAGGACAGGGGGCTTACTATGTCAATTTCAATTCTACCTCATGATTAGGACGGACAGGAACTCTTTAATGCGACTTCTTCATTTTTCCGCATATTTGGAATCGGAAACATATTTTTTTACGGTCAAGGTCGTCCGGTGTGAGCGAAAGGAGTTCGCATTCCATGATTTCGCTGTAAAAGGCAGGCGAAGGCAATCTTGAACCAAAAAACTGAATGAGTAAAGCTAAATAAGTAAAGCTAAATAAGTAAAGCTCTATCATAGAATGATTGTTGATTGCTAATTCTGTTTTTTATGTTTATACTTAAAATATGATAAGCAGCCGGACCAAACTGTAATACGGCAAGGCAGCTCTATATGATAACAATAGACAGGAGGAAAGAAAAATGAATGAATTTGATACCAGAAAGAATACACTTTCGGATCAGAACTTTGAACCGCAGCAGACTCAAACTGGATTTGAGACTCAGGGACCTACTTCCGGGAGAGAATTACAGCCATCAGCTCCGATAAAGCGGGAGAATGTAATCAGTGGTATTGTCGGTGCTTTTCTCGGATCTCTGATTGGCGTTGTTGTGATCGTACTGCTTGACCAGCTTGGATACGTGGCCGCTCTCAGTGGCATTGTCATGGGCGTCTGCACTCTCAAAGGCTATGAGCTCTTGGGAGGAAAGCTGTCGAAACGGGGTGTAGTAATCTCTGTCCTTATCATGATCCTTATGGTCTGGGTCGGCACCAGGGCTGCCTGGGCACTTGCTCTTCAGAAGGAAATATATACTGATGAATCATTCTTTACGGTTTTCCGTTATTTTGATACGGCTGTTGACAGTCTAAATGCGCAGGGAGTCGATATCACATCAGACTTTATGGAAAGTCTTTTTATGCAGTATTTATTTTCAGTACTTGGCTCTGCTTCCACAATCATTACTGCGTTCCGTTCTCAGAAGTAAGCGTCATCCTTTTTCCCAAATCCTGGATTTATTCACTTCTTGTAAGCGTATAATCCATTCTAAAGTGTATTTCAGGTCAAATAGACAGAAAGCCAGGATGATTAAGCGAGAGATGGTACTGTTTTGAAAGCAATAGTTCTATAGCTTAATTGAAAAAGTATATTTCAGTGCAGAAGTAAATTCAACTGAACTTTAAAAACACCTGTTTCTATCAAAGTTTTTTAGCTAAAGTGACGGAATAGGGGTATAATCTCAAGCTCAAAAGCAAAACAGGCGCAATCCCAATGTTTATGCGGGGTTGCGCCGTTCTTTCTGTATGGCGTAATGCGTGCCATTTTACATAAAGGAGATTTTATGTCTGTCAGCATTATTTCTAACACTCGCCGTATGCCGGATACCGAAAACGGTCTGCACGGCACGGCAGCAGTCAGGTCTTCCACTGAAGATCAGGAGACAGATGACCTCTTTCGGTCTCTTCGCGCCAGCCTCATGTCTCGGCTCGACGAGCCTTCGAATGAGGCCGGATCGGATCGTTGTCGGTGAAGTGCGCGGTGGGGAAGCGGTGGATATGTTACAAGCTTATAACACCGGGCATCTAGGCTTTATAAAGTCCCCACCGTTTTGCTTAAGAAAAAAACAAATGCGTGCAGCTTGATTATGCGATTTTCCATGTAAAGGAAATATCTGAAAATCTTATCAAACGTGCGCTTAAAGGGCATTTAAAGACTGAACGGGAAAGAATAAAACAGTTTTGCAGAAAAAGGCGTTATGATAAAATAAAGATAGAATGGTTGCTGTGGGATGAAAAATTATGGACAGTCAGACAACTATGTCAGACTATCCTTTAAAGTATAGTGCTCCCCTCGTCAAGGACATTTTGATTTGGTGAGAGTTAAAACTGGACTATTCTTTTTAATTTCTTTTTGGAAAGAAGAGGTAAATCATGATGAAGAATTCGATTAAAAGGTTTCTGACGGTGAGCTGCATAGCAGTGATGCTTTTAACAGTCCTCGGAATCACAGTGCCGGCGGATGAGATACAGGGGGAAGAATTTGTTGGAACGGAAGCAGCCAGCCAGTGGACAGTCGGAGACAATGTTACCGTAAAAAAGATGCCTTCAGGAGACGGATACAGCTTATCCTTTGAATTCTCCGATGGCACTCTTTGGAGCAACTGGCAGGACATAGCCGGGGTGGTCGAATACCGGGACAAGGTAAAATCCATCAGCTTTTCCAGAGGTGAAGGAAAATTATATTTTCCGGAAGATTCCTCGTTCCTGTTTGCCGGATTTTCACAGATCAGCCAGCTGAATCTTACTAAAGTAGACACCTCGAATGTCAGAAATATGCTTGGTCTGTTTTCAATGATTCCGCGGGAAACGGCAGTGATTGATGGAAAGCTGGAATTTGACGAAGCGGCAGGAATAAATATCAGCAGTCAGTTGAAGGAACTGAATCTTAGCGGATTTGACACGTCAAATGTTACGAACATGAGTGCGATGTTCTTCAAATGCAATGCGATTACCGATATAAATCTTGACAGCTTAAATACTTCAAATGTCACGGACATGTCCTATATGTTCGGTTTCTGCAGCAGTCTGCATGAGATAGATCTTCGGAGTTTTGACACCTCCAGTGTCACGACGATGTCAGGAATGTTCGGCATGACTGCGGTGTACAACGGTGTCGATGTGATTGAAAGCAGCCTGACCAGTCTGAATCTGAGTAGTTTTGACACATCAAGTGTGACGAATTTCCAGGGGATGTTCGACGGATGCAATAAACTTACAGAACTGGATGTCAGTCGATTTGACACTTCGAAGGCGCGTAACCTCATGAACATGTTCGGCGAATGCAGTAAGCTGACAGCGCTGGATGTGAGCGGTTTCGATACATCGAATGCGGTTCTGATGACGGCCATGTTCAACGGTTGTAGCAGTCTGACTGAACTTGATCTCAGTCATTTTGATACGTCGAATGCCGAATCAATGGTTTTTATGTTCAATAACTGCAGCAGCCTTAGGGAGTTGGAACTTGGCAGTTTTAACACATCGAAAGTCGAGATGATGTTCCGTATGTTCTATAACTGCAGCAGCCTTACCGAACTGGATCTTAGCAGTTTTGACACCTCCAAGGTCGGTACAATGATCAGGATGTTCTCCGGCTGCAGCAGCCTTACCAGACTGGATCTTAGCAGCTTTGACACATCAGGGAATGTTGATATGGAGGACATGTTCGTAAACTGCAGTAGTCTGCAGGTTTTAAAGACCCCGAAAATGAATGCAAATAATCCTGATCTTCCGTTTGTTATGTATGACAGCCAAGGGAAGGATTATATCAAACTGCCGACTCTCTCGCAAAGTATTATCCTTACTGCTGCAATGGTCAAGAAAGATATTTCTAAGGCGTCCGTAGCAGGTGTCAGCCTTTCTTACGGATATTCCGGGAAATCATATAC
>CAMYVI010000057.1 GCA_947302185.1 uncultured Lachnospiraceae bacterium | reverse complement strand
ATTTTCCTTGTGATAAGATATCAGGAAGAAAAGATAGTATAGCAAAGCGATGTTCTGTGAAGCAGACTTTACAGCTTTTTTCATGAAATGAATGTAATATCGTATTGTCTGCAAAAGATGAGGAAATAGTCCGGTTCAGAGAGGATTTTATGAATATAGTGCAGAGATTTAAAACAAATATGGCGGCAGGAATAGTCGGTACTATTGTCATATCGCTTTTGACATTCGGCGTTGTCGTCAGCGTAATAGGTAACATTGTTTTTACGAACACTTTTAAAAACGTATACGATGAAACCACTTACCATATTGCCGACACGGCGACCGCCCTGGTGAACGGCGATAACATAGATGAATATCTTGCCGGACGTGAGATGGATGATTATCTCAGAACGAAAGGATTTCTTGACAGATATTGCAAGCGCATACATGTTTCCCTGATTTATGTTATCAAGCCCGATACAAGTGATTACAACAGCTTTGTCTCTGTTTTTAATGCTGTCGACAATACGGTGGACGATTCAACTTACAAGCCATGGGAAATCGGACACAGGCGTGAAACGACCAATGAAGAATACCGGCTGAAATACAAGGCTATGTTCGAGGAAGAATCGAGCCATGAGATAGTTTACCGGTTTCAGGGAACTGAAACCTATCATCCGCACATTACCATGATGGTCCCTGTGAAGAAAAGCTCGGGAGAAGTCACAGCTATCCTCTGTGTACAGAGACCGATTAATGAGTTAAATGCGATACTGCGCCCGTATCTGATCACAGTCGGAGCTGCAGTAATGATTCTGTCCGTCTTGCTGGCATATATAATCTCAACTATTATCAGGAACCAGTTTGTTGCGCCGGTCAGGAAGGTTTCCGATGAGGCGATGCGGTTTGCACGTGAGAATACTGTCGGTGAGGCGCTCGGCTCCATCAGTCCGTATAATGAGATTTCAAATCTTGCGCTGTCCATTGACAAGATGGAAGCGGACATGGACCAGTATATTCAGAATCTGACTGCGGCGACGGCGGAGAAAGAGAGAATTCACGCTGAAATTTCTCTGGCCGGTTCGATACAGGAAAATGCAATACCCAATGAGTTTCCTGCTTTCCCCGACAGAACGGATTTTGATATCTATGCAAGCATGACGCCTGCCAAGGGAGTAGGGGGAGATTTTTACAACTTCTTCCTTCTTGACGATGATCATCTTGTTATTCTGATCGGTGACGTCTCCGGTAAGGGGATTCCGGGTGCCCTGTTCATGATGATGAGCAACATCATTCTGACCGAGCGCATTAATATCGGAGGAACGCCTGCGGAAATCCTCTATCATGTCAATAACAGTATCTGTGAACAAAATGAGATGGATATGTTCGTCACCTTGTGGCTGGGTATTATCGAGCTTCCTACCGGCAGAGTAATTGCCGCAAATGCGGGACATGAGGACGCTGCTGTGTATCGAAGCGGAGGTGAGTTTGAACTGTATAAGACGAAACACGGGATTCCGGCCGGGGCAATGTCCGGAGCCCGGTACAGGGATTTTGAAATTCAGCTCGGCAGAGGAGATAAGCTGTTCATTTACACTGACGGTGTCCCCGAGGCGATGGATGTAGACAATCATATGTTTACACTCGGCAAAATGATTGACACTTTGAACAGCGAGAGAGAAAAGACGCCTGCTGAGATACTTGACGGAATTCACAAAGCGGTAGATGAGCACGCGGGGGAGGCACCGCAGTTCGACGACCTGACGATGCTGTGCTTTGAATATCTTCCGTCGCATTCATAATTATGTTGTCTCCCTTTCCGTCAGTGTCGCATTGAATACAATATGTTGGAGAGACGGCTTTCTTTTGTCTCCGGCTTCAATCTGATCTATGAGCAGACGAAGCGCCGCGCGTCCCATCTCCGGAGAAGGGACCTCCATGGAGGTCATGGCGGTCTCCAACATCGGTCCGAGGGAAAAGCCGGTCAGCGATATTATTTTTATCTGCTCCGGGCAAGGGATGCATAGCTCTTTAAGTGCACGCAATGCCCCCAGTCCCTGAAGATCTGTTGAGGCCAGAACTGCGTCCAGCTCCGGATCCATCTCCAGGAGCTGTTTTACCCCGTTCAGTCCGTCGTGAAATCCGGGTACGGTGAAAGCTTTGGTTCCGGCAATAATCTCCGGCAAGTGCAGTTCGCGTGTGATTTTCCTGTACCCTTTCAACCGTTCTTCAAAAGGCTTTACATTTTCATTTCCGTGCAGCATCCCGATGTGACGGCAGCCTTTCTTATGCAGAAAGCGGACAGCTTCTTTGGCAGCGTCATAATAGTTCGATATAACACTCGAGATTTTTTCATCCTGCTTGCGGATGAGCTGAACAACTGCGACACCGTCGCCCGTGATATCTCTGATAAGCCGGTTGTTCTGGCCTGTCGATGCGATGATGATCCCATCGACCATGCCTCTGAGATCTGTAAGGCATTTTGACTCTATGACGGCGTCAGCCTTGGTGTTGATGATGAGAGTCTGATAGCCCATTTTCTCCGCTTCCCGCTGGATTTCTACCGAAAGGTCGGAAAAAATATTCAGGCGGATCGTCGGGGAGATGAATGCTATCAGATTTCTTTTTCCCATCTTCAGACTTTTTGCTATCATATTCGGCTTATAGCCGAGTTCCTTGACTGCGGCCATGATTCTTGCCCGCGTTTCCGGATGGACCGGAGCCGAGTTGTTCAGAGCGCGCGACACTGTGCTGATGTCGCAGTGGGCCAGTTTAGCCACGTCTTTTAATGTTGCCATATGAGTCTCCTTTTATTCTTCATCGCGCAATACTCGTGACGCGATTAAGACACCAAAAGTGGATTACGGATTGTTATGTGCTTACGCACTCCTGTAAACAATATATTATGCAAAATTTTGCATAAAATCAATACCACCCGTCGGGACGCCCGTCGGGGACGGTTCTTAGTCGTTAAGAACCGTCCCCGACAGGTCATCAGTCTGCGATACTTGCAAAAACTATATGGGAGGAATCACATTCAATGAAAACAGCCGCTCAATTGCGAAACCTTCTCACGGAAATAGACCGCAGGAGCTACCCCGCTTACAAGGAGACCCGCGGCATCTACCGCTTTGACGGATATGTTCTGCACATTGAGCATGTGCAGGGAGACCCGTTCGCCGCTCCGTCCAAACTCAGCATAAGCGTTGACGCAGGGGAGGCATCATTCCCGGAAGAGTACTATCGTGAAAAACACAGGAGAATTGCCCTCGCCGATCTTCTGCTCAGAAGCTTTGGCAGAGCTCTCAACGAGGGTGGGAGAATTCACGCCGGTTCCGGGAAGAGCGGACTTATCGCCTGTTCAAGGCCCGGTCAGGAAATTCTGGAACGGAGCGCCCTCGTGATCCGCGAAAGGGACGGGCAGGTACTTGTCCGCTTCGAAGTGGGATTTCCCGCCGCCGGCAGAAGCATCCGGAGCGGTGAGCTCATCCGGATCCTGTTCGATTATCTGCCGGATATCGTAAAGAAGACACTTGTCTGCAAAGCGTACAGGCCGGCTTATATAAAAGAAAGGCTGGAGCTTGCCGATAATCAGAAATGCATTCGCGACAGTCTGGACAAGATGGATCTTGCCGCTTTTGTCGCGGACGGTTCAGTGCTTCCCAGGGAGAGCGGCGTATCGGCACGGCCGATGCGGGATGCGGTCGTTTTCAAATCCCCGGAATCTCAGATGGTGACAATTCCTCTGCCCGGCGGAAAAAGAATCACCGGCATGGGCATACGAAAAGGCGTGACGCTGATTATCGGAGGAGGTTATCATGGCAAGTCGACACTCCTCAAAGCGCTTGAGTCAGGCGTCTACAATCATATAAAGGGTGACGGACGGGAATATGTCATCACGGATTCCACCGCTTTCAAGATCAGAGCGGAAGACGGCCGCAGCGTCAGGGGGACGGATATTTCCATGTTCATCAGCAACTTGCCGAATAAGAAGGATACGAAAGCTTTCTTTACCGAGGACGCGAGCGGAAGTACATCGGAAGCTGCCAATGTCATCGAAGCTCTCACGCAAGGATCACGTCTCCTCCTCATCGACGAAGATACCTGCGCGACGAATTTCATGGTCAGGGACGCACTCATGCAGATGGTCGTCAGCCGTGACCGGGAACCTATTACGCCGTTTCTTGAGAAAATGCGAAGCATCTATGAGGATCTCGGAGTCTCCATGGTGCTGGTCGCCGGAAGTCAGGGGGATTTTTTTCACACAGCGGATACAATTATCAGGATGGACAGCTATGTTCCGATTGATATGACAGCGGAAGTCCGAAAGATAGCATCCGGGTATATCAGGGAAAAGCCCGCTATGAGCCGAATGGAGGCGGTCAGGGATGTACGGATCCCGTTAAAGAACTCCCGCGTCTGCGGTGACCGTGTGAAAATGAAGGTATTGGGTAAAGACGCATTCACGGTAAATCACGAGACGGTGGATATCCGCTATCTCGAACAGATCGCGGATTCTGAGCAGACAGCCGCCATCGCAAAATTTATCATTTATCTCCATAACGAGGTATTTGACGGAAGGAAAAGTCTGAACGAGTGCATGGGAATTCTGGAGAAGCAGCTCGAAGAGAGGGGTTTTGAATTTCTTAACGGCGGCCGTGACGTTCCGGGAAATCTTGCGATGCCGAGAATCGGGGAGATCCGTGCGGCAGTCAACCGGTGCAGGTGGACGGAGATGAGAGTGAAATGAATTCCGGAATACCTTCTGTGAAAGAAATTGATAATCAAACATTCTTTGACGAACAGTATATATAACCATGGGTGCCGGGTAAATACACATAATTTGGAAATTCTTTTCTTTATCATTATGATTTCGCTTCTATATATTATATAATATTCAAGAACGAACCGGCGCTTCATGGTCCGGATCGCTTTGCGATACAGACAGAAGACCAAAGCTTCACATATGACATCTCAGTTCTTTGATGAATGCAGCTGTACTTCAGGTGTGAAGAGGGAAGACCGGGTGAGATTTGAAACTGACAATTTTGACGCATAAGTAAAGAGCCGGAGGTATGAATATGGCAATGACAGTTAATATTTATTATACGGGAGAGAATGGCAGCGCGCGGGCATTTGCACAGGAAATGGTTGACAGCGGTATCGTCGGAAAGATCCGTTCGGAGAGCGGTAACCTTCGTTACGAGTACTTTTTCCCGATGGAAGATCCGGAGACCGTGCTGCTGATTGACAGCTGGAAGGATCAGGACTCCCTTGACATCCATCATGCATCTCCGATGATGGGCGATATTATGGCGCTCAGAGAGAAGTATGCCCTGAGCATGAGAGCGGAACGTTATGTTACGGATGAGGGCGGATTCTCCGAAAATGATAAGAAGTTCATGAACGAGAAATAACGTTTGGAGTACTATTTAAGAAAGGTTTGCCTAAATGCAGTACGGATATTTTGATGACAAGAACAGAGAGTATGTTATTACAAGACCGGATACGCCGCAGCCCTGGGCCAATTATCTCGGCTCCACAGAATACGGAGCGCTGATTTCAAACAACGCAGGCGGTTACAGCTTTGTAAAATCCGGAGCCAAGGGACGTATACTTCGCTATATATTTAACCGGAATGATCAGCCGGGACGTTATATCTATCTTCGTGACAATGCCGACGGTGATTACTGGTCAGCCTCATGGCAGCCTGTCGGCAAAGATCTTGATACATATAAGAGCGAGTGCCGTCACGGAACCGCCTACACTGTGATAAGTGCGGATTATGCAGGCATTCACAGCGCTGCTGCATATTATGTTCCGCTCGGTAAGACCCATGAAGTATGGGAGCTGACTGTTACAAATAACTCAGACAGAACCCGCGAGCTCACACTGACCGGATGCTGTGAGTTCACAAATGACGGCAACTACGAACAGGATCAGATCAATCTGCAGTATTCCCTGTTCATTACACGTACGCTGTTCGATGAGAACCGTATCCGTCAGCAGATCAACGGAAATCTTGATGCGATAGGAGCCGGCAGTGACGTAGACAACAAGCAGGTAAGAGAGCGTTTCTTCGGTCTTGCCGGAGCCGCTGTCTCATCTTCCTGCGGCGAAATGGCCCGGTTCCTCGGCAATTATCATACATACAGGAACCCGGTCGGCGTAGAGAAGGGCGATCTGGGCAACTATCAGAGTTATAACTGTAATTGCTGCGGTGCACTGTCATGTATCGTTACCCTTGAACCGGGTGAGAGCCGTACGGTAGCTTTTATAGTGGGAGAGAAGGGACCGAAAGAGAGCGCTGCGATCGTAGCTTCCTATGCTGATCCGGAAAAAATATGCGGACAGGAAATACAGGAACTGAAAAAACACTGGCATTCAAAGTTCGAACACTTCAAGGTTACGACCCCGTGTCCTGAGTTCGATACCATGATCAACACATGGAATGCGTATAACTGCTTTATGACCTTCAACTGGTCGCGTGCAGCCTCCTTTATCTATTGCGGTCTGAGAAACGGTTACGGCTACCGGGATACGGTCCAGGATATTCAGGGCGTGATTCATCTGGAACCGGAAGCGGCAGCGGATAAGATACGCTTCATGCTTTCCGCTCAGGTGCATCACGGCGGCGGACTTCCGCTGGTTAAGTTCCACCACAATGCCGGACATGAAGATACGCCGGAGGATGATTCCTATGTGAGAGAGACCGGCCATCCTGCATACCGGGCTGACGATGCTCTCTGGCTGTTCCCGACGGTTTATAAGTATATCGCGGAATCGGGCAATGTCGGATTCCTGGACGAAGTTATTCCGTTCGCAGACAGGGAAGAGGGAAGCGTTTATGAACACCTGAAGAGAGCGATAGACTTCTCTCTCAACCATCTCGGTCCGCACGGCATGCCGGCAGGTCTCTACGCCGACTGGAATGACTGTCTGAGGCTCGGTGCCAACGGAGAGTCGTCATTTGTAGCTTTCCAGTTCTACTATGCATTTACAATACTCCGTGAATTCGCCGCTCAGAAGGGCGACAGTGAATATCTTGCATGGCTCGAAGATGAACAGCGAAAGCTTCATGAGGAGCTCATCCGCCTGTGCTGGAATGAAGACCGTTTCATCCGCGGTTACACGGAGGACGGCGAGGTCATCGGAGAGCGCAATGCACCTGAAGCCAATATGTGGCTGAACCCGCAGAGTTGGGCTGTCATCAGCGGTCTCGCCGACAGACAGCAGGCGGAGACGGCAATGGATAAGGTATATGGGCAGCTTAACACGCCATACGGTGCGGTCATTATGGATCCTCCGTTCCATGCGCACGCATTTGAAGGGGCTCTGGCAGTCATTTTCAACGCAGGCGTCAAGGAAAATGCGGGCATCTTCTCCCAGTCACAGGGATGGCTGATTCTGGCAGAGGCACTTCTCGGAAGAGGAGAGAGGGCATTTGAATACTTTAAGGAAAATGCTCCGTCCATGCAGAATAATACCGCAGAAGTTCGCGGCATAGAACCGTATTGTTACGGTCAGTTCACGGAAGGCAAGGCAAGTCCGAGGGCCGGCAGGTCTCATGTGCACTGGCTCACAGGTACAGCATCCACAGTCATGGTTGGCTGCGTGGAAGGTATTCTCGGTATGAGACCGGATCTTCACGGACTGAAAATTGCCCCGTCTATTCCGAAGGATTGGAAGTCGCTTAAGATCGAGAAGGATTTCAGGGGCAGGAAGCTGAGAATTCAGATCGAAAATCCGGAGGGGAAAGAATCGGGATTCAGCCGGCTTACTGTGAACGGAAAAACGGTCGACGGAAACTACGTGCCGGAGGAAATTCTGGAGGCGGAGAACGAGATCGTGCTTGTTATGTAAGAAACGGTGAAATATAAGGGCTGCCGCATATAGGTAAATATCTCCTGTATGCGGCAGCCTTTCGCTGTTCTATTAATTGTTCTTCATCGCGCAATACTTGTGACTTATTACATATATTCCGGCACAGAGGACTTACTCTCTCAGGACCTCAAGAAGCTCCCATGAGATATCATCCAGAGCCTGCTGTTCGGGTGTAAGGTCATCGAACGGTACAAGCAGCGGATGATGTCGGAGGGCGTTGTTGCGCACTTTCGCGTAGGTCCAGCCGTAAAGTGTGTGGAAACGCATCCAACGTTCATGTTCGATCTTCCGGCAGAGATTCCTGTCAATCACATTATTCCTGAAGTTCCTGACAGCAAGATCGATCGTATCCGGATCAGCCTGAACGGGGGTCTTTTTATCCAGACTTCCTGTCAGGATTCGGAGCTTGGTCCCCATGTGGTCGGCTGCTGCCATATTGGAGCGTTTGGTGAACATACTGAGATCTTCCCACCGCGTTTTTTTGCTCTCATCCTGCTGCATATTGTTGTAGAAATCGTTGAGAGCCCTTGCACGCTTAAGCATGTCTTCACGCAGGATCCGTTCCGGTGTGTACAGCTCGGAAATGCTGCCGAATCCGGTGACTCCGTCGATTGAATCACTTCCGTATATATAAAGATCCGCGTTCGTCGCGCACAGAGACCGTATTTTTTCCGCTATGCGGATATTTTCAATCTCGGAGGTTGTACAGACGATGATGCGGTCGGCCATCTCCAGGCATTGATGATTCTTATCCCAGGCCTCTGTGTGAAAGCAGAAGGTGTCATCTTCGGGGGTGTCACAGGCCCCTGCTTCTCCGCATACTGTTCTGACAGACAAAACATCCTTTATGTGAGGGTGATCTTCGGAAAAACTGTCGTCTGAGTGGCGATTGGGATCGTGAGTCTTTCTCTCATTGAAAATGTGATAGCAGCTGACTAACAGCGGTCCGAATACATTGACGAGAACAGCCTGTTCGATGAGATAGTTCAGAAGGCTCCCGGTGCCGATAAGGACAATATTCTTTTCATGACTGCTTAACGGGTTATCGTGCCAGAATGCGCGGGCCGTCAGTTCTGCCGGGTCGAAGGTGTGAAGCCGGTCCGGCGGGTTCTGAAAGCGGATTCCGGTCCTGCAGTAGAGCTCCGCCGGTGTTCCTTTCAGGCTCAGAGCTGTCTTCAGGTTTTTTTCTTCATCTTCATTCATAATGAAAACGGACGGCGGTACGCTGCGTTCGCTTCCCGCTTCATTTGAACATAAAGGCAGTATTTCTTCTGCGGACAACGGTGTGAAAATATATCTGACCCGGAATATTCCCCTGACCCGGTGCTCGGCGTTGCAGAAAATAATTCCCGAATTTTCCTTAAGGTTCCAGAGATTTCCGGCAAGGAGATCCGCCTCCTCATTATATTCATTGAAAATGTACCATTTTTCGACTTGAGACAAGCCGATCTTCAATTTTAGGATGAATGATCCGTTCATAAAGCGGATTGTTGCCGTAATCAAAAACGAAATGAAACCGCAGCTGAGGAAAAGGAAAATGATTCCGAGGAACTTTCCGAATGGAGATACCGGACTGACGTCGCCGTATCCTACCGTGGTAATGGTGGCTATAAAATACCATAAAGCATCCCACGGAGAGCGGATTGTGGCGTCCGGACTCTGCTGCTCGATGAAAGTGAGCAGGAAGAGGAGAATAATGATGGAGGCAGTTACGGCAAGAGCAGCGAGCTTATTATTATTTTTTCTCATAACGATCCTATCTCATAATATGTAGTTTTCTGAATGTTCATTATTCATCGCGGAATACTCGTGACGTAAGACTATGATACGCGCATAAAGTGAAATCGGCGTAAAGAACGGCTCTGTCAGTATCCGAATGCGCGAAGCAGCGCGGGAACAGCCAGAACATTATCGCGGTCGAACTGCTGATAGTCCACATTCTTCCCGGTTATGGCATTTTCCTTGTCGGAGAGTGTCTGAAGCTCTTCCCACGTGACCAGACAGGCGTGATGCCGGTCTGCCTCATTTTTGGCTATTCGTATCAGAGGCTTGCCGGTCTTCATCCTCTGGAACCGATAAATTTCCGCTCTTTTGGCAAACTCCTCATCGGTCATTGCCATCCAGCCCATAGAACGGTGAAAAGCATTCCAGCGGAGATGTTCTGTTCTGGAAAGATTTTCCAGGAGCTCACCTGTCAGGTTCCAGGACCCGTGCGCAGCGTCCTTTTCGGTTATGCCGGTGATCCGGCAGTACGCACGGGTAAAGTCTGCTGCGGCTCTGCAGCTTTCACGGGAGAACGGCGAGCATGACCGCCACAATTCTTCCGGCGTTCCGTCCTCTTCACTGTAATAGGAAGCATTTACGGCCTTGGCAGCCCTGTCGGCAATCGAGGCGTTCAGTATTTCGTTTTTCCAGATATCTGTCACTATATCCAGACTGTTGCCGGAACCTACCCGTGTTACGGTTCCCTGACCGCATATGATGAGAAGAATCTGTTCAGAGTATTTGCCCAGAATTTTTTCGAATGCCCGGATGATTTCCCAGTCCCTGTCGCTGTCTCCTGTACAGGCTACGACATATTTTAAGGATGCTGCGTGCTTCCTGACATATTCGGAAGCCTGTATGCTGCGGGCGTCGTATTCATTGAACTCGATCGAATAGCTTGAACACATTTCCTCATAGACAGTGAAAAAATGTCCGGCTATGGAATAAATCTCGGGGGCGAACACAGCCGCATGGAAGTGGCTTCCTTCGAATTGCCCGTTCCTTACCAGGGCTCGCAGAACGGCCTGACCTGTACTGCCGAAACCGGCAATGAGAATATCTACGTCCTGTTCAGCCAATCCTTTATCATCAAAACGTATCGTATTATAGACCGGATATTCGAGCGTGAGAAGTCGTGCGGTCATAGAATGAGTATCAAAGGGATTGACGTCAATGTAACCGTATCTGTTTTTCAGAGCCTGCATTCTGGCTACATCGTCAGCATTGGTCGTATAAATTGTGAGGGAGAGATTTTCGGCCGGTATTCTGGATTCCTGCAGAGTTTCAAGCAGCCTTGCCGCATACTGCCTGTTCATATTTTCTTCACGGGAGAGTGCATAAAGTGTGATATTTCTGCTGTCTTCGCCTATCCATATACCGAGTGAACGCAGAAAACGGGCGTCGGAACGGCGGGCAGCTGCATCTGTCCTGTAAGGCCAGCCGTCCCGCTCCAGGATTCCGAGAAGGTCGTTGTCCGTCTCGTCAGGGACAAAAAGAATAGAGACGGGCTGCTCACCGTTTTTCCAGCCTTCCCGCAGGCGGTTGGCAAAGGAAATGGATTCCTCTGACAGCCCGAAAAGAATGGAAATATTATTTCCGTGAAGAAGCAGGATCCTGAGTCTTCTAAGCAGGCTGGATCCGAGCTTCATCATGACGACGTTCGCCAGAGAATACAGAGCAAGGAAGTGCACGCCCAGGAAGATAAGATAGAGGACCGGGTTCTTAAAGAGTTCCGTGTCGTCGACATTGTTGAAATCCCAGCGTCCGATGAACATTCCCGAGACCGAGAGGACTGTCCTTGCGAGTGCGATGAACGGATTCTCGACCTTGATTCCGTATCCGTAGCTGTAGAAGAAGGCACCTACGATAGCTGCGATGATCACAATAAAGATGCTTCTGCCTTGATTCTCTTTTTTCAGAGCCATGTTTACAACGGTGGCAAAGAATATTGCCAGGGCTGCAAGGGCCATTATTGCCACGTGATGCATGTTCGGACCTCCGATTTTCACACTTTTTTTGTATAATCGAAAAAATCATGATATGATGAAAGTGCAAAGGGTGAAAGCTGCCTGCGCAACTTCCGATAACACTTATTATACTTATATATTGCCGGTTAAGCAAGAAGACCGGGAAGAGTGCATGGAACGGTAAGGTCCTAAATGACTTATTTAATCTCTGACGCAGAATTCTCGTGACTTAAGTCGTGAGATGAATGCGC
>CAMYVI010000056.1 GCA_947302185.1 uncultured Lachnospiraceae bacterium | reverse complement strand
GGCGGTGCAGGGACGTGCGGTTTTCAGAAATGATTCCGAAAAGACCAGTGATATCTCTGAGATACATGTAGGTGCAGGCGGATTGCTGGTAGAGGTCGAAGAGGCGGAATACGAGATAGATCCGCTGCATTTGAAAAATGCGGAAATCAAGTTCAGAGTTACGGATAAAAAGGGCGTCAATTTATCGGCTGAGGAATACGACAGACTCAGTGTATCGGCGGGAGGCGTTCAGGGACTGAACTGGACAGCTGAGAAGACTCAGACGGAAGGACTATACCGTCTGGTTCCGCAATACGCTCAGGAGACAGGCGCAAATGCCGTCAATACCTCGACCCAGAACCTCACCATCAGTGCCGCAGTAGACGATCAGGGATATCCGAGAACAGGAACCGGATCGGCGACGGTAAGTTTCCGGACAGAGGGTACGCTCGAAATTATCCTGGATATGAAGACTCCCGAACCGAAAATCAGCGACGGCAAGTACATGTTTGATGCCAGTGAAATCACGGTGTCCAAAGAAACCCCGTACATTCTCGTGACGGCGCAGATTCAGGATGAAGAGGGCAGCCGACGGCCGCTCACCACGCAGGAATGGGAAGCCGGATTTAAGAGTTTTGCATATGAGTCAAAACCGGTCGGTGCAAACATGCTCTGGAAACTTATCGGCTGGATATGCAGGCAGAAGCTGGATTTCAAAGTTAGTCAGGGCGATGACGTATCGACCTACAAATTGTATCTGACCGGAATCACACCTGTTCAGGTCAGACCGCATACATCCAACCTCACAGTACGGATGAAAATCAAACTTGACAACGGAATACTCGAAGAAGGAGAGACATCAGGCGATGTGACGGTAAAGCCGCTCGGTGTGCCCATCTATATAGGGTGGCTGCTGGCACTGCTCGCTTTCCTGCTTTTACTTCTTCTGTTCATTGTTCTGGAATACAGGAAGCCCAGACTGCCGAGAAATCTTGTTCTTCGGACCAGCGCGTCCGCTAGGTATATTAATGGTAAAGAAAACCATGATGAATTGAAGGATACTGTATCCAAAGTAAGAAGGAAGCATTCCTGGTTCCCGCCTACAGTCCCGGAAGAAGGCTCTGTCAGTATTCGTAATAACCAATTGCTCAACAATAAAATACGTCTTCAATTGGTGGCTGATAAAGATGCTCCAGCCAACAGGACAAGATTTAAGTGTACAAATGCCAAGACCGTGTGGCCGAAGAGGAACGGGACGTATGGAGATATGACGGTTACGATTAACGGAACGCCGCCGGAGGAACTGGAAAACAAATGGGTGATATTATCAACGTCCAGCTCGATATATATCGTCCTGACAGGAAAAACAGAGGGAGAAGTGTCATCAATTTTTACGACAGAAAAAAACTTCCGGGTTCCAAATCCCCGGACCGGTAAATCCAAAAAGAGGAAATAGCGTTAGCGTACATACGTGATGAAGAAGATATTAAAATAAAGAAGTTTAAAAATAAATTAGGGAGGAAATAGCATGATAGCACCAACCATTATTGTAGGCGTCGGTGGACGAGGCAGTGATATTTGCTGCAGAGTATCCAGACTTGTGGGTAACGAGGAACAGAGGAAAAGAATTCGCTTTGTCTGCATTGACACGGATATTAATGATCTGAATAGCCGCAAAAAAGAGGATCCCCGCATCAGGACAATACAGATCTCTGCCCCGTATATGGTCTGCAACTATCTTGACTGCAACACCCGGGCGAAAGAAGACTGGTTCCCGAACCACAATATCCTGATGGGCAAGACCCCGACGGAGGGTGCAGGACAGGTGCGTGCAATCAGCCGTCTTGCATTTGACGAAGCCGTAAGAGAGGGAAGAATGCAGGATCTCGAGAAAGCTATCGAGGAACTCTATTTCCTCGACGGTGCAGCGGCTCCTCAGGCCGTCCGTGTTATGATCGTGTCCACCCTTGCAGGCGGAACGGGATCCGGTATTGTGCTGCCTGTCGCGCTTTACATTCGCAACTTCCTTGAAACGAGATTCCGCAAAAATGCATCTGTCGTCCGCGGATTTTTCCTTCTTCCGGAAATCATGTTCGGCGGAAAGAGCCCTGAAGAGCGCGCCAGCTTATGCTGCAATGCGTATGCATCGATCCGCGAGTTGGACGCATTCATGAGAAGAGGGGATAATGCGCTTGAAGGTCCCCGCTATCAGAATCTTAAACTGGAACTGCCGGATCCGACGACCGGTAACTATGTGGACTACAAGGTTTCGCCGTTTAACTTCTGCTTCCTGTATGATAAGAGAAATTCCGACGATCTGCAGCTCCTCAGTTTTGAAGACTATATTGAACATGCCGCAAATACAATATATACCCAGGCGGTCAGCGGAATCAGCAGCAGAAGCAATTCCAACGAAGATAACGCAATCAAAGGGCTTGTCAGCTCGAAAGGTAGAAATCGTTACTGCGGAGCGGGATCCTCTCTGATGAAATATCCGAGGGACAGTGTCCTCAAGTATATCGCCGGCAAGTGGTGCATTACGGTCATGGACAGCAACTGGCTGGCAATCGATAAGGCATATGAGGGCTATCTGCAGACTCAGAGGGAGAATCGTAAAAAGAATCCGGGACTCAAGGATATGTCCCTGCAGGATTATTACATCAACAAGATCGAACATTGCGAGAAGAATAGTTTTGAAGAGCAGATTCTTCTGATGTGCAGTAAGACCGGTGAGGATGAGGAAGGAAGAGTCAAGAGAGAGAGCAAGATTCCCGATTATTTTAAAGCTCTCGAAGCGTATGTGTCAGAACAGATACAAGCAGATCCGGAAGTCAACGCGGCGTTTGATGAGTTTAACAGCAGGCGCAAGAATGTATTTGCTTTCCTCGGGAAAGATAAAGAGGCTGCCGCTGATTCGGAGACAGATATTGACTCGCTCCAGGACGATCTGCAGAGAACTATGGAAGCCGGCGAGTATTATGTGTCGAAAATTAAGCAGGCTGCCGGACGTGTCGCAAGAACGATTGAAGATCAGATTTTCGGGAGCAATCTCGATCATACGGACGATGACAAACCTTACCGCGTTGAAACATATATGAAAGATGAAGATAACAATTTTATTCATCCCAACGCAGCCAGGTATTTCCTCTACAAGCTTGAGAAGAGTTACAGGCAGAAAGCACAAGACGCTACCAATAAAACAAAAACACAAAGATCGCAGGTTTATCCCTATGATGATGCGGCAACGTCAGACATAGAAGATTCCGGTGATTTTATGGAAAACAAACGGATCGTAAAAAGATTTCTTGCGGTCAGGAGAATTGACAGAGGGCTGGTCGAGGAAATCGACGGAAAGATGGCTCAGCAGATCCGGATCGCTCCGGACTATGGTCTGAACAAGGCTATGATTGCCCTTTCCCAGGGAGCGGCAGAGCGCATGAAAATCTGCAACGATGCATTTGAAGTATTCTACAAGAACTTTGACGGCTATCTGAAAGCGACACACTCAACAGTCGCGGAAATCGAACGCCGTTATGTGAACGGTGAGGGAAAAGCCACCCGCTATGTATGCTCCAGCAAGAAATGCCTGGAGAAGATGCTGGAGGAAATGCCCTGCTCAGGTACGAACAACAATATCAACGGACCGCTCAGTGCAACGATTTACCAGAAGGTCGTTGAATTTGCGAGAGAGGCCAGAAAGCCGAATCCGAGTTTCTACTTCCAGAAAACATTTGATGATCACATCATGAAATCCTGGGAGGATATCGTGCTGAAGAATTATCAGGTCAAGATAGACATGGATATTCTGACGGCACTTGAGGCGGAAGCGGAATATGAGAATGATGAACCGCAGACAGCGGATCAGAGAAAAGCATATGCCGCAGAAATTCTCAAGCAGGCAGAGAGACTCGCAGCACCGTTCCTTGAGGAGCCGATGGGAGAAATCCGTCATCCGTTCAATATCTGTGCATACAATCCGAAAATTGCCGGAGAAGCGGATTCCTCAAGGCGCCAGTTCGTAAAGCGTTATCTGAATGATGAGATGGACGGACAGCCGGATGAGGACGTCAGCATTTATGAGCTGATGGTCTATAAGGCAATATACAATATGAATGCCGGAGATCTGAAGCGGTTCAGAGCACCGGAAGGCAAGAATTCGCAGGGCGGCGTATATTACGCTGCATATATGGATACAATCAAACAGTTGGGACCGGATACCAACAAGAACAGAGTACTGACGCCGCATATTGACAGAAAATGGCATCTGGTCAAATACATGCCGGACCTTGACGACCGAAATCAGAGCGTTCTCGAATCGAATATGTACACAGCGCTCAGCTGGGGTATGTTGACGAACCAGATCGAACAGACAGAGATAACAGATGAAATCGACGGCAGCAAGCGGATCCTTTACAAGCCGAGGTCAACCAGCGGAAACGAATTTATCGTATCGAACGGAACAAAGTGCGATGAGCTGTATGAAGTCGTTGATGCACTCGGAATCAATCCTCCGCAGATTGAAACGCTGCTCGCCAGATATCGGGATGTCATGGAGAAAGAGAAAAGAGAGCGCGTGGAGCTTTATGACAGCAGGCTCATGAAATCCCTGAACTGGATAGACAAGAATAAAGCTCTCGGCAGAGCAGATAACGGAGATGAGACAGAATCACGTGTATACCCGTTCAGACTGAGACAGTTCCTTTCCTTCTCCGACAATACAGAGCAGGAGCCGTCCATCTTTGATCTGATTTACTGGATCAAAGTAAGTACGCCCGCAAAAGAGTTCTCCGGTGAAGACGTTGAGATGATGCTTGACATTATGCTCGAAATGATAGAGAACTATGTCGGCGAATTTACGGGAGATGAGAAGAAATACGCAAGATGTTATATGATCCTTGTTGATCAGTTCATGCTGTTCATGAGAAATCTGAACGACCCGAGGGTCACAATGCCGAAAAATCGCATGAATGACAGTTGTGTCTACACGATTAAGGTGAAGCTGGATGAAAGAGTTGAAGAATTATACGGCATGGAGAGCAGCAAGTGCGGTATATTCTCCAGCCTCTATGATCAGGCTAAGTACGCGGTGACCGGAGCAAGTGCGGGATCGGCTAAAGTATAACAATTGACAGTGATTTCAAAGAACAGGATGGAGATTTGCGTCTATGATGACGGTAATATTTTATAAAAAATCTTCTCAGCCGTTCATTGATCGATACAAGTCGTTATTTCAGCCTTTTATTGATAAAGGTCTGCTTGAA
Organism: uncultured Lachnospiraceae bacterium; assembly: GCA_947302185.1. Next base: position 6,772 of record CAMYVI010000056.1, on the reverse strand, counting down.
TTCTGTTTCTGGGATGAAAACGGAAGAGAGCCTAAGGATGCGTTCAAGCAGCTGGCAAAAATTGTTCATGGCGTAAGGGAGTGGAGAGCTCTGGTGGTTCTCCCTCCTGAGGATAATCCGGCAGTAAAGAAGGATAAGAGGTTCGCTACAAAGGAGGATAACCCGTTCGATTATCTGTGCAACAGTGATCCGGAACCGGTTGTCAAAGAAAGTGACGTACCGCTGATCCGGATGGCCCAGATGCTGGGAGGAGTGCCGCTTGTCAGCCATGGCATCCGGACAGACATGCAGAGTGCAGACAGGGAGATATTAGCCGACAGGCAGAAAATATGGGATGAGCTGAATGATAAGTACAGCCTGTCATATGATATGCCGGAAGCACTTTATCTCTTCTCGGCCCGTCATCCGAAAAAGATTGTTATTCCCACAATAACAGATGTAGCGCTGATTAACAGGCATGAAATCGACAGCTCAATGTTCTGGTATCGCAACAGATATCCGGCTAAGGCGAGATTTTTGGTCCAGGACTGTGCGAGAGCGGGACATGCGCATTATGCGGAGGACTTATTCCGTTTCTGGATGACCGTTCTTACCCTGGCAATAAATGCGGTTCCATCAGGTATGCTGGAGGCTTATAAGGTCTATAAAGTACGTGCTGAGGTTTCCAGAGAGTATATCCATAAACTTTTCAGCGATTATTATCACAGGCTGGGCGGCATTAAGTTTGCTGCCGAGAAGCAGGTCGTTGAACTCTCGAAACAGATGCAGATGAGGCGCGAGAATGACAGCCTGCCCGAGTACAATCATGAGATTCCTGTCTGGTTCGAGGACATACGGGAAGACCATATGTTCATCTCATCCAAAAGGATAGGCCTTGCGGGGGATTGCCCTATTCATGAAGAACCATGGTGGTATCGGCAGACGGCAGAGAGCAGGAAGGCAGTATCAAAAGTCTTCCGGAAACTGCAGGTGGAATTGGATCGTGCAAGTCTTCTTGCCCGGCTCAGCTCGAAAGTGAGCGATACCGAAATTGCCGAGCTGGACGAATACCAATATAATGAGATGTCGGAACATCTGGCAGAACTTGAGAAAGAGATACTGGTCTTTAATACCAATTCCGTGATTCCTAAGGAAAAGTACAGACAGGAACTGGAGAAAGTAAAAAAAGCAGGCGGGACAAGCATGCGAAAACGCATGACCCGAAAAACAACTGTGATCGCCGGCTTGGTGGGAGTGCTTCTGTACATGATTTCTTTTATCCCGGATATCCTTTATCAGTATCTCGACGGTGCCAATTTTCTATATATGCTGGCCATTATTCTTATCGGCGGCGGCGTTATGGCGCTGACTGTTTTCTGCGCGCTCTGGGATTTCAGAGCGAAAATCGTAGCGGTCATAGCGGATCATAACGATATCGTGTCAATAATTCTGGCGGATGTACGGAAGTCGTCCGGTATATTTTCCGATTATCTGGGAAAATGCTGCTCTTACATGAGAGGGAGAGACATGCTCCAGGCTTTGAAGCGCAGGACCATGATCTCCGCGGAAGGCATTTTCACCATGAAGAAACATATCAGTCAGCTGTCATCGCGGATGAGTCTGATAGAAGACTGGATGATGGATTTTGAACTGACCCCGCTTCCCGACGACGGAACGTTCAGCAGAGTCGTGTTCGATTATGAAATCGACCCGCAGAGAAATAACGGATATCTGATAGATGTGGATATGTTCGATCCTGATATTAAGGGACCGGGCGGCACCATTTTCCGGGCGCCGTATCCGTTCGTAAAAGAATTCAGTGTTGAACGGGTGGCTATTTTCGAAGATATGCAACAACGAGAAGAAACAGATAAGTTTGAGGAGGAAAACGAATGAATCTGCTGAATATGGCAGCTTTCATAAGAATAGTTTTATCAACAATGCCGTTTGTCCTCATGACACTGCGCTCCGGCAATATTAATCTGGAGCACAAGTACAGAGGGCATCAGTTCCTGATGCCCTTAATTGCGTTCGTTTACTGTATTCCGCTCATGTTTACGGCGAATCGTGTTGCGGAGGGGCTTGTCGGTGCGGTGAAGGCTGTGAGCGCAGTTGCCTCATTTATTCCGGGAGTCGGCGGGCCTCTGCGCAGATTGATAGAAAAAGCTTACTCTGTGCTGGACCTCGGCTATGGAATCCAATTGCTCTGCAATACGGTGGTCATGACGGGATTTTGTGTCCTGAAGCAGATCGTACTGCCGATCATCAAGAGATGGTGGAGCCGCTGGACGCCGCTTTATAATGTCACAGCCGGTCATTTTTACTATGAGGTGAACGGAAAATCAGTTCTTTTGGAGCGATTTTCCGATATGCGGACCATGTACAGGGTGCTCTACTATACGGCAGTGGCGATCGGATGCATAGTCTGTGTGCTGTCACTGCTGCTGACGGATTCAGCTATTTTCATTCCTTTCTATCCCGTATTCAGCATAATTGTTCTGGGCGAGATCTGCTTCTTCCTTGACGGTGAGACCGCAGACGAACTGAATCTGGATGAGGATGAAGAGGAGATTTCCAATGACGGACCGCTGACCGACTACGACGCCTTGATGAATGTTCTCTCTGAGAAATACAAAGACCGGGTCCTCGAAAAGGAAATGGTTCCCATGAGCAGGACTTCGCAGAAGAAGCATGATTGGGAAAAGGAACTGCAGGCGGGAGATGATCTGGACCGAATAGCGGGAACGTATTTTCAGGCGTCTGTTCATGGCGGTATTTCAGTCAATGCGGACTATGTAAGCGCGACCAGGGCACTGCTGCACGGAAGAAGTGTATTGATTTATAATCCGTTTTACCGCGATTTGACACAGTATATACTGCTTCCGGTATTTCATCATCTGCTGACTCACGGCAAGTGTCTGGTAGTCTGCGGACGAATGACGAACGAACGTGATATAGAAGAGTGGCTGCAGACGGGAATTAAAGAAGTTACTAATCTGCCGAAGTTATGGAGCATAGAGGAATTAAGCACAAGAACGATAGATGACAGAATGCCTGATATCGGGATTCTGAGTTTCAGAAGACTGTATGATATGGAAACAATCCAGATGAACCGGGAGTTCTTTGATAAGACGACCATGGTCATTCTTCTGGAGCCTTCGAATCTTCTCGGGACCGGCCAGATCGGTCTGAGAAGTATCGTGCAGCATTGTGAGGAAAAAGAAAAGAAGGTGACATATGTCGCCCTCGACAGAAATGCAGACGGTCTGGTCGACGCACTCAGCCATGTGATCAGACAGAGCATAACGGATGTCATAGCATCGCCTCCTCCCACAGGCCAGTATTGGAGAATGCTTTGGACCGCAGACGGACCGGGATTACAGGCGAGGATCCTTCCGAGGATTTCACACTATCTGGGTGTCGGAACAGAACTCGGCGCGCTTGCAATGCATGAGGGAGTAACGTCGATTCACTGGTATAGCGGAAGTAAAATGCCGCTCACAGACCTTCGACTGAATGTCGAGCAGTACTATGTACCGATCTGCAAATACATTCACTCCCCCCGTGAGCAAAGCGAATTCGACCGGAGGTTCTGCTTCCATGAGAGTCTGTGGCAGGCAAAATTTACGAAAGATTCATTTGTGGTGGTCGAGGACGAGTTTTGCAATTTGTTCGAGATGTCGAGGACATTTGCGGCCAGGATCAAGAAAAGAGGCTTCCTGAATATTCTGTCGGAAAATTATCTTCTGCGGGATTATATGTGCGATAACGCTGAGCTCTTTACAAATGATCCTAAGGCTATTCCGTCGATTGTTCCGGACTATGCGAGAACGGAGAGAAACTTTGTTCTGCGCACACTTATGCTGATGTCTGCAGCGCCTGTCACCGAGAAAGTACTGACTGAAGAACTGGCGTTACATGGCTGTGACAGTCATTATCCGTACGAGACGTTCCGGGAACTGGTCACAAAACACACCGGCGTGGAGGATCCGAGGTTTACACAGACGACGATAGAGACGCTGGTCGGCGGTACGATATGTACGAAATTTGCTTATCAGGCGGATAAGAAATTTGTAGAAGATGTTTTTGATTCGGCACTCAAATCCGCACATTACATCATTGAGAATGAGCAGACAGACACATATCCGATGGGCAACCGTCTGATGGGACACATTGAACAGACCATTTTGCCGGGACAGTTCTTCTGCTATGACGGAAGATACTATCAGGTGAGATCGATTTCGCCTGATGCAGGTATCATTGTCAGACGGGCAGCGGATCACATCACCGGCCGAGTCTATTACAGGCAGCTCCGCAGTTATGAAATGGCTGTCAGAACGAAGTCTGACGAATCCAGAGATCTTCGCGGAATCGGTATCAGCAACTGCTTTATAGATTATGTTGTCCGTACAGACGGCTACCTGGAAATGAAGTCCAGGAATCTTCTCCCGGATGCTTCCCTGGTATCGCTGGATTCGGTGAGACCGAGAACGATAACATACAAGGATACAATGGTAGTGCGCTTCACAGGAGCGACGCCCGAGATACGGTTCACGCTCTGCGTACTGCTGAATGAGCTCTTCCAGACACTGTTCCCGAATGAGGCAGGTTATCTGATCTGCGGTATCGGGGATGTACCCGAACATATCAAATCGGCAGGAAGCTATCGAAACAGCGTTCGGGCCCTTGTTCCGGAGCTGATTATTAACGACCCGGAGAAAGACGCGGTTTACTTTGTCGAAGACAGTAATATAGACCTGGGTATTCTGGTCGCAATAGAAAGGAATCTGCAGAGAATTCTTGAAATACTCGCGGATTACCTGGACTGGTACCTCGATCCGCAAAGAGGAGATGGCAGTGAGTCGGCAGCCGGATATGAGGAGGGTGCCGGGACAGAGACTTCTGAGGGTGCGGGATATGAGGAGGCTTCTGAGGAAGAGTACTTTGCGGGTGAGGTTTCTAAGGAAGGGACTTCTGCGGAGGAGGTTTCTGAGGAAGGGACTTCTGCGGAGGAGGTTTCTGTAGAAAGGAACGATGCGGAGGAAGTATCTGCGGGAGAGACTCCGGTGGAAGGAATTTCTGTGGTAGAGGTTTCTGAGCAGCTGACTCCTGTGGAAGGAATCTCTGCGGAAGAGGTTTCTGCGCAGGTGACTCCGGTGAAAGAAACTTCAGCAGAGGAGAAGCCTACGGAGAAGAAATCAGAGGAAGATAAAACAATGGCGAGTGCTGTATGGGGTGATACAGCGGTGTTCGCAGAGTCGAATCATGACCTTGACGATGTCGACGGAGAGGATGAGGAGGCATTTGACAGCGAATACTATGATGCCGAGAAAATGTCGTGGGCACAGAAAATCGATTATCTCACATACGGTTATAAAAATGTGCCTTCATGGCTTGACCTTAAGGGAACTCTTCGGTATCTGAATGATCATCACTTTGATGACAGCAACCTGCACCGATCCAGAAAGATACCGCCTGAGTACGGCGATGGGTACGATTATGATCCTAAGCAGCCGGGCGTTCATTACTGTGATTTCTGTGGATGTATAATGAAACCGGGCACGTACGATGTGCTTAAGGACGGGCGAGAGAGATGTGATGTCTGTACTTCAACAGCGGTCAAGAGCCGGCGGGCGTTCAAGAAGGTCTATAAAGAAACCATCGAGGAAATGGAAAAGATCTTCGACATAAAGATCGAGAATAAGATCACGGTGCGAATGGTCAACGCTAAGAAGGTGAATGACGGTTTTGATACGCCGTTCGTACCTTCACCGGGAATGGATCCGCGCGTATTGGGATATGCTACTCAGAAGAACGGAAAGCATATCGTTATGGTCGAGAACGGGGCACCGAGGCTGACGATGAAGCAGACGCTGGTCCACGAGCTGACGCATATCTGGCAGCATGAGAATTGGGGCGATTTTAAGTATGAGTCGCTTGATGAGATCTCCGTGGTCGAGGGTATGGCTGTCTGGACCGAGATACAGTATCTGTCGGCTATTGGCGAGCCGGATAAGGCGAAGCGTTATAAGATTAATCGCAGCCTGGATACTACAAGCCCATACGGGCTCGGCATGACAATGTATCTGAAGAAGTACAGGATACAGGAGACGAGACCGATTGATGCCAAGAAGACGCCGTTCCGGGCGAAATACCCGCCGGTGTGATAATAAAGACACACGTCGGGGACGGTTCTTAATCGTTAAGAACCGTCCCTATTAGGTCCCTCGTTAAGAACCGTCCCCGACCATTGTCCTCACCTTTCTCACTACCCTGTACGGCAGCATCAACACGCCCCTATACGGCACCAGATTGATCCACACCTTCTCAAAGAACTTCCATTTCAGGCTTGAAGGCGTCAGCACCTTCCCGTTCCGTTTGACCTGAGTCACGATCGCAAATATCTGATCCCCCAACACCGGTCCCTCTATCACACGCTGAGCATCTCCTACTATAAAATACGAATCCCCTTCTGCCTTATAAATCCGATGCATTACGAACTGCCCGTTTCTTCTCTGATAGAATACGATATCACCCTTTCGCAGCTTACGCTTCGGAGCCTCGAAGTAAACGGTATCTCTCTCATGCTCGAGAAACGGGAACATGCTGTTGCCGGCAACGATGAGGCTCACACTTTTGCCGTTCTCTACGAGTTCGCGGAGCACGCTGAGATAGGCTGCTGTATCAATTGTCCGGACGGTTGGGTCCGGAGCTTTTTTCTTTCTCACGATAGAATCCTCCCTTTCAGCCACAGAATGAATATATATAAATGCTTGCATCGCAATTCAATGTT
>CAMYVI010000055.1 GCA_947302185.1 uncultured Lachnospiraceae bacterium | reverse complement strand
TGATAAGTATCGATGTGTTATATATTATATTCACATAGATGAAACGCTGTCTCATCATATGAAAATACTTGTTGGAACCGGTCTGGTTAATGATCGTAAGGAAGGTAAATGGCATTACTACTCTGTTAATCACGAGACTATGACCGAGTACTGTGAGTTTATTCGGTCAATATGTAACTACATGGATAGTAAGTGCAGCGGAGAGGAGAAGTCATGAATTTAGAAGAAAAGGCAATTCAAATTATCAAAGACATACAATGCGAAAAAAGTATAAGCCCGGTGAAAATATTTAAGAGCATGGCAAAAAAGGAGTATATCAGTATTCACGGTCCGGAACATCATATACTTGATGGTGCATGTATCCTGGTCGCGTTTAAGAATGCCGGAGGGAATATTGATTTAGATGAAGGTTTGAAAAGGTTGATGACAGAAGGATTAAAAATGCCGGGAGCGATGTGTGGCAAATGGGGAATCTGCGGTGCAATAACATCAATCGGAGCAGTTTTGGCTGTTATAGACGGAACAGGTCCATTGTCAGATGACGGATCGTGGGGAAGCCATATGAGTTTTACAGCGGAAGCAGTGAAAGAACTCGGCAGTATAAATGGGCCCAGATGTTGTAAAAGGGATGCAATGATTGCTTTTAAGCATGGAATAGAATATATTAGTTCACATTATGGAGTTCATCTCGAATATGAGGAGGAGCAATGTGAGTTTTCCGAAGTTAATCAACAGTGTATTAGAGAGAGATGTCCATTCTATCACAAAGTCAAATAATATCAGAGAGAGATGTCCATTTTGGCACAAAGTCAAATAAGGAGAATAGATGTGATTATGCGGCATGCTATAATAAATTAAGTTTCTCTTATGTATACTGTAACACATAATTATTACTCTGGAAAGGAGACGCGACTCCTCCCACCCTTTAAGGAGAGTGGGTTTCCGGCGCAACGGTTATTTATGAAATGAACGACTATGGATGGGACAAGAATCTTAATATAAGCACGATGGGAAGAGACGACCTGCATGAAGATTATCACCATTTTGCGTATGAACCGACAGCATATGCCGTGCTCCTTCGGCTTGCCGAACAGGGATATATTTCGAAAGAGAATACCCTCATTGATTATGGCTGCGGAAAAGGACGGGTAAGTTTTCTGCTGAGCCGCCGTACCGGCTGCCGGGCGATCGGTATTGAATACAATGACGAGATTTATGAGATTGCGGTGCAAAATCTCAAGAATTTTAGGGGAGATGCCGGGAAGCTTACATTTGTAAAAGCGGATGCGGAACACTTTGACTTGCCGATTGAGGCGGATCGGTTTTATTTCTTTAATCCGTTCTCTGTGCGGATCCTGTATCCGGTGCTGGAGCGGATATATGCATCTTATTGTGAGGATCCGAGACAAATGTACCTGTTTTTCTACTATCCGAGTGAAGAGTACATATCCCATATCATGCGGGATGACAGACTGATGTTCGTGGACGAGGTGGAGACAGCGGATCTGTTTCCCGGCGAGGATGTGAGGGAGAGAATTATGGTGTTCGAGGTGGCACTGTGAATGTCTGACGCAGAATTTTCGCACATCACTGTCTGTATTGGATTTTGCAGTGTTATTGGGGTGCTGTGATATCTGATGCGAAAGTTTGTTCCTTTTATGAGATGTATGCTAAAAGTGAAAGCTGTTGAGAAAGACTGTTAGCATTTGCAGAGGCTGCATTTGCAAAGATTAATTCAGATTATTGGGAGAAGGATTATGAGAAAGAGTACAGTTATCTATTATTCGCAGAACGGTACAACAAAAGCCATCGCTGACGCTATCAGCGAGCGATACGGATCCGATGTCATTTCGATTGAGCCGAGGGACGCTTATGGGAGCTATTTTGGTTCGATACTGCGTGCGGGCAGGGAGCTGCTGACAAAAGACTATATTGAAGTTAAGACATTGCCGGCGGATCTTGAGGGTCTCGATGTCGTATTTGTCGGATTTGCTATCTGGTACGGAGATATGCCGAAATTCGTGAAAGACTATCTTGAGAAGTGCAGGGTGGGTGAGAGGATTGTGGTTCCATTTGCAACATCCGGTGCATCAGGGATTGATAAAGCGGTAAAGACTCTGCGCATTATCGCCCCGCAGGCGCGTATTCGGAGGCCGTTCATCAGCAGCAGAAAAAAGAAGGGGGATTTGGTGAGATGGCTTGAGGGGCTTGATCAGCAGATGGTGAAAGAATGAGTGCAGTGCTGACGTTTTGATCAGCAGATGACGAAGAAATAAGGCCAAGGCTCGCGGATCGATCGACAGGTGGTTGAGAAATGAGGTTTAAAATGCGCGGTACGCCGACAGGGATGGATACGTGACATTTGAACGTCGTAAAAATAGATAATGGGCGAGGTGATTTTCGATATTTCATTATCAATTTGGGAGAAATGTTGAATTATCACAAATTTTTTAGTGACTTTATCACAGAATCATGTATAATTCAACATGAAGTCATAGGAGAATCCTTCATGGAAAGCAGCTCACATGAGGAGTAACTTATCTGGGAGCAGCTCACATGAGGAATGATTTACATGGGAAGCAGCTCACATGGAGAGTAACTTACATGCAGAGTATCTTGTATGGAGAGTAACTTATATGGGAAGTCTCGTTCGTTGGACATATTTTCCGGTGGATGCATCTTGTGGCGGAGAGTATTAATATGCGTAGATCAATACTACGCAGAGTAATATTCGCAGAAGTAGTAACATGCGTAAGAAACTGTTGTTTTATGTATATTTATTTGAAGAGGTCAAAATATGGCAAAAATTGATTTAACTCAGTATGGTATCACAGGCGTAAGCGAAATTATCTACAATCCGTCTTATGAAGCTCTCTTCGAAGCAGAGACACAGCCGGATCTGGAAGGCTTTGACGTAGGTAAGGTCAGCGAGCTCGGTGCTGTTGATGTTTTCACAGGTATTTATACCGGCCGTTCACCTAAAGATAAGTACATCGTTATGGATGAGAATTCCAAGGACACTGTTTGGTGGACAACTCCGGAATATCCGAACGACAACAAAGTAGCAACAGAGACAACATGGGCAGCCTGCAAGGATCTTGCAATCAAGGCTCTTTCCAATAAGAAGCTGTATGTTGTTGACTGCTTCTGCGGCGCAAATAAAGACACACGTATGGCCGTTCGCTTCATCATGGAAGTTGCATGGCAGGCTCATTTCGTTGAGAATATGTTCATCAAGCCGACCGCTGAGGAGCTTGAGACATTTGAGCCGGATTTCGTTTCTTATGTCGCTTCCAAGGCTAAGGTCGAGAACTACAAAGAGCTGGGTCTCAACTCCGAGACAGCAGTTATCTTCAATATCACAAGCCGTGAGCAGGTCATCCTGAACACATGGTACGGCGGCGAGATGAAGAAGGGTCTCTTCTCCATGATGAACTACTATCTGCCGCTTAAGGGCATCGCTTCCATGCACTGCTCCGCAAATACAGATATGAACGGCGAGAACACAGCTATCTTCTTCGGTCTTTCCGGAACAGGCAAGACAACTCTTTCCACAGACCCGAAGAGACTTCTCATCGGTGACGACGAGCACGGCTGGGACGACAACGGCGTATTCAATTTCGAGGGCGGATGCTATGCGAAGGTCATCAACCTTGACAAGGAATCCGAGCCGGATATCTACAATGCAATCAAGAGAAACGCTCTTCTTGAGAACGTTACAATCGATGAAAACGGCAAGCTTGATTTCGCAGATAAGTCCGTAACAGAGAATACACGTGTTTCTTATCCGATCGAGCATATCGAGAAGATCGTCCTGAACGTACGTGATACATCTTCAGGCCCGGCTGCTCAGAACGTAATCTTCCTTTCCGCAGATGCGTTCGGCGTTCTTCCTCCGGTTTCCATCCTTACACCGGAGCAGACACAGTACTATTTCCTGTCCGGTTTCACAGCAAAACTTGCAGGAACAGAGCGCGGCATCACAGAGCCGACACCGACATTCTCCGCTTGCTTCGGTCAGGCATTCCTCGAGCTTCATCCGACAAAGTACGGCGAAGAGCTTGTTAAGAGAATGGAGAAGAGCGGCGCCAAGGCTTATCTCGTAAATACAGGCTGGAACGGCACAGGCAAGCGTATCTCCATCAAGGATACTCGCGGTATCATCGATGCAATCCTGAACGGCGATGTTCTCAAGGCTCCGACAAAGAAGATTCCGTACTTCAACTTCGAGGTTCCGACAGAGCTTCCGGGCGTAGATCCGGCTATTCTGGATCCGCGTGATACATATGCTGATGCAGCTGAGTGGGAAGAGAAGGCTAAGGATCTGGCTTCCAGATTCCAGAAGAACTTTGTCAAGTACACATCCAACGAGGCAGGCAAGGCACTGGTTGCAGCCGGCCCGCAGCTTTGATTTCCGGTACTGCCGGGAAGGAAGCACGTTTTTGAGTGACAGTTCCGAGAGTTAATATGATTATATTTAGGGGCCGTCGCGCGAACCTTAAATACAGTGCTCATTGTGACAGATCTGTAAGGTATCTGAGAGGCTGTGTTAGGGGCCGCGCGGCGGCCCTATTTGTCTTAGTAATTTGTTATAGAACAGATTTTTTACCGTGCTTCGCACCTTACATGAAGCGGCGTGTATGTTGAAGCATCTCGATTTATCGGTCCGCAGAACGGGTAGAAAACGGATTTTTGCGACTGTATGATAATTTTTTTGGGGTCGCAGAACGGTTCAATAGCAGATTTCAGACCGGGGAATGATATGGATCTTTATTATCTGAACGGGAGTCTTTTGCAGTTCTCTTCCATAGTTGCCATTATTATTCTGGTGGGCGGCTTCATGGAGAAGGGACTGAAAGATGAATGTACGCGAATTTGCAACAGGCTTTTGGTTCTGAATATCGTCTACAATACAATGAATAGTATCCGGAACTTTTTGCTGTATTATGGCAGACAAAAATCCGATTTTTTATATGTATTTTTAGATGTAGTGAATACTTTGGCATATTTTGGCATTCTGTTACAATTCGCGGATTTTATGGTGGTGTATGTGTCGCCATATATGGAAGTGCCGAAGAAATGGATCAGAATTGCTCACGGACACGTGATTATCGCCGAGATACTGTATTTTGTATATCTCGCTGAGAAAGACGGACTTGTTGACTTAAACAGCGGCAATATTCTGTATATTATTTCAAACGGTGCCGGGTATATTTATGCGGGGTATATTTTCTGGTTCAAGAGAAGATGCGGCAAGTACATGAATCGGCAGGAAGCAATTATTCTGACATCATTCGGAGTTCTTCCGACAGTTGCAGCTATCATAACAATTGTATTGCCCGGAACGGTTTTTGTTCCGTTGGGAATCACTTTGTCGATGCTGCTCATCAATAACTACATCCATATGAAGCAGGCTGAACGGCTGCAGGAAAAAGAGAAGGAGCTGGTCGAGAAGCAGATTCAGGTCATGGTGAGTCAGATACAGCCGCATTTTCTGTTTAATGTTCTTAATACGATATACATCCTGTGCGAGAGCGATCCGAAGAAAGCGCAGGAGGCTATCAATTATTTTTCAATGTACCTGCGAACTAATTTGGACAGCCTGTCCGGAAGAGAGGTCATGATTCCGATTCGTACTGAATTGGATCATGTGGACCATTATCTGATGCTGGAAAAGATGAGATACGGCGATGATCTGCAGGTGGAGAGGGATATAGAGTCAGATTCATTTTGGATTCCGTCTCTAACGGTTCAGCCGATTGTCGAGAATTCGGTCAAGCATGGGATTCATTCCAGAATGAATGGCGGAACGATTTCTATTTCAACGAGGGAGCTGATGGATTGTTACGAGGTGTGCGTGAGGGATGACGGAAAGGGGTTCGATCCTGACGAGGTACAGAATGACGGGAAGCTTCATGTCGGTCTGAAGAATGTGAGGGAGAGGCTGGCGAAGGCGTGCAAAGGCGAGCTTGTGGTGGACAGCACCGTCGGCGTGGGGACGGTGGTGAGGATTCGGATTCCGAAGGAGGAGATGAGGCAGGATGGTTGAGGAGAGTCGGGACCCTTGTTGGGGACGGTTCTTGCCAATCGGGGACGGTTCTTGCCAGTTGGGGATACCGGTTGGGGACGGTTCTTAGCGGTTAAGAACCGTCCCCGACGAGGGCCCGACGAGTCATTTCTTTGAGTTCATGAACGCCCCGAGGAGTGAACTTACGAAATCGTCCGTCTTCTTGGAATTGGAGCTGGAGCCGGAAGAAGTACCTGAAAACAGGGATGTAATGACTTCATCAGGTTTTTTGGAGCCGTCGAGAAGCGAACTAAGCAGTTCGGAAGTCGTCTGGGTCTCTCCCTTAAGGAGGCTCATGACGGCTTTTTTCTTGTTTGAATCCGCCGCGCGATAAAGCTCAATCAGCTTTTTCTCTGTGGCCGTGACTTCTATTCTGTTAGAAGCTGAGGTCGTTTTGCCTGAGGAAGCAGTTTTGCCGGAAGAGGTTGTTTTGCCGGAAGCACCGGTCTTTCCGGCTGTTCCTGTCTTTCCGGAAGAGGACGTCTTGCCTGAGGCGGAGGAATCCGGGGCAGCTGCCTTCGCAGCATCGAGCAGAGACTTTTGTGTAACTCCTGTTGCCTTCGCTATCTGCTTAAGCTGATTTTGAGTCGGAATTTTCTGCCCTCGCTCCGTCTTGCTTATATCGGCGGCAGTCACATCGTCCACCATCCGGGCAAGCTGGTCCTGTGTGAGTCCGGCGGCAGTGCGAGCCTCTTTGATGAGTTCTCCTAAGGTTTTTGTCTGTGCCATGATAGATGCTCCTTTCCTGATTTAGATGGGTCAGATAATTGCAAAACGCTGCGCGCTTCTGATGCTTTTTGATATTTTATTTGTTTCAGACTGCCTCGTTAGGATTAGTTTATATTTGTCACCATAGCCACGATTGGCATGGTTATGACCGATAGTATTGTCGAGAGGGCGACATTTTTGGCGGCAAGCTTGTAATTTGCATCATATTGCTGAGCGGCCATGACGACCAGGCTGGCGATAGGCGTTCCCACGATGACAAGGAGCATGCCGAGAAGGACGGGGTCACTGACAAATGTTTTCACCGCCAGAATTATCCCCGTCGGTATAAGGAGCTGCTTTATGAGTACGAAGACCAGGTCGTGTCTGTCTGAAAAGAGTTCCGCTATCCTGAATTCTGTCAATGAAGCGCCGATGACGATCATTGCCAGAGATGCAGGGAGGGCGCCGAGATTTTCAACGGTAGTGTGCACAAATGCCGGTACAGGAGGCCTGATCAGCGCAAGTCCGATTGCGGCGGCGCAGGCGAGGGTGCCGGCGTTGATGATATTTGTGATGCGCAGGGGTGTCTTTTCATTTGATTCTTTCTGCATTGTGCGGATGCCGTATGTGTAAAAAATCAGGTTAAATATGATAGTCGAGAGGGATGCGTATACAAGGCAGCCGGGACCGTACATGGCGCGGAGGAGCGGGAAGCCCATGAAGCCGATATTTGTAAAAATCGTCATGATTTGATAGAGGCTACGTGTGCTTTGCGGGATTCCGATGAGCGCCGGCAGAAAGAGTGAGCAGATTATCAGGGAGCCATAGGCTGTGAGGCAGATGATGAGAGTGTGCTGCAGCATTTGCATAGACAGAGGTTCAGTGCTGCCGAGTGCGCCGGATACAATCATGCACGGGCTGGCGATGTTGATGATGAGCCAGGAGAGTGCGCGGCTGCCGGCGGCGTCGAGAATGGATTTTCTCTTCATGTAGTAGCCGATGAGCAGGAAAATGAAAAGGGCGAGCATCTGTTGGAATAAAAGCATTGGGGCTCCTTGCGGTATGGCTGAATATTGCGTTGGGTGTAACACAATACAATAATAGCATTGCCGGGTATTTTCAGCAATACTGTGGGAATCGGAGAAATTGACAGCATTTTCATTGGAATGCGCGGGGAGAGGGAATATAATATTTAACGGAGAGGGGCTCGTTTGGGACGGTTCTCAACGGTTTGGGACGGTTCTTAACCGTTAAGAACCGTCCCCGATAAGGTCCGATAAGGTCCGATAAGGTCCGATGAGGCCCGACGATGCCCCGACAATTAAACGGAGGAATTTTATGGATAGATTACCGAGAAGAAACGAAGTGCCGGTCGAAATGACCTGGAACCTTGATGACATTTATAGAAACACCGCCGAATGGGAAGCCGATGTTGCCGCAAGCCTCGCGCTCGCCGATGATATCGCCGGATATGAAGGGCGGGCCGCTGTCGACGCAGCAACGCTGCTGCACGTCATGAACCTTTATGAAGCCTGCCTCATGAAGCTGTATCGCTTTTCGTCCTATGCGAGTATGCTGCACGACCAGGATACGGCCAATGCCGAAAACCAGGCTCTTATGCAGCGGGCACAGAGCACGGAAGTCAAAATCGCGGAAAAAATCGCCTTCCTCGAGCCGGAGATTCTCGAGCTGCCGGAAGAAGTGCTGCAGCAATACATAAATGAGGAACTTCCGGGAAGGGAGAGTCTTGGAAAATACCGCATCACCCTCAATGAAACCGTCCGACTGCGCAATCATTCTCTCAGCAAAGAGATGGAGAAACTTCTCGCTTCAGCGGGCGACATGGCGCAGACTCCGACAAATGGCTTCAGCATGCTCATCAACGCCGACCTCAAGTTCCCGGCTGTGAAAGGCTCCGACGGGAAGGAGACACAGCTGAGCAACGGGCGGTTTGTAGCTATGCAGAAGTCGACGGACAGGGCGCTGAGAGAGGATGCATTTGTAAAATTCTACGAAAAATACAAGGAATTCAAAAACACCTGGGCAGCCCTCTATGACGGGCAGGTCCGGCAGCAGATTTTCTTTGCGAAGGCGCGGAAGTATCCGTCGACATTTGTGGCGGCTGTGGAAAACAACAATGTCAGGCCGGAGGTCTGTGACAACCTGATTGAGAGCGTTCATCGGAACCTCGACAAGATGCACCGTTATGTCCGTCTGCGCAAGAAGATGCTCGGAGTTTCCGAGCTGCATATGTACGATGTTTATGCCCCCATGATCAGAGATTACTCTGTAAAGGTGACCTATGATGCGGCGCAGAAAGCTGTACTTGAGGCGCTGCAGCCACTGGGAGAGGAGTATCTGGGAGTGGTGAGGGAGGCATTTGCGAATCGCTGGATCGACGTCATGGAAAATGAAGGCAAACGCAGCGGCGCCTACTCCACCGGCGTTTACGGCGTCCATCCCTACATGCTTCTCAACTGGGCCGGCACGCTGGATGATGTGTTCACGCTGATTCACGAGATGGGTCATTCGATGCACACCTGGTATTCTTCAAAGGAGCAGACATTCCTGAATTCGCATTACAAGATATTTGTCGCGGAGGTGGCTTCGACGACAAATGAGATTCTGCTGCTCGAATATTTGCTCAAAAAAGCCGAATCAGATGTGGAGCGGGCATATCTGATCAATCATTATCTGGAGAGTTTCAAGGGCACACTGATCCGCCAGACGATGTTCGAGGAATTCGAGCGTAAGACAAATGCCATGGCCGAGGAAGGCATCCCTCTCACCGCCGACACACTCTGCGAGACATATTTAAATCTCAACAAAGAGTATTTCGGTGAGGACATGGTGTCCGATCCTCTGATTGCTTACGAATGGTGCAGGATTCCGCATTTCTACTATAATTTTTACGTATATCAGTATGCGACGAGTTTTGCGGCTTCGGTAGCTATCGCGCATCGGATTTTGAATGAAGGACAGCCGGTTGTCGAACAATATATAGAATTCCTGAAGAGCGGGTGCACGGAGGATCCGGTGAGTCTGCTCAGGAAGGCGGGTGTGGACCTGTCGACGGGGAGACCGGTTGATGAGGCGCTTGAGGTATTTGAAGATGCAATCAGGCAGATGGAGAAGCTGGATGATATGGATGACTGAGGCTCTGAGCCGCAAAAATGAAAAGAAGGCTGCCGAAGTAAGGGAAAATGTCGGCATGCTTCGGTAAGAAAATGCCATTAGAGAGAAACGAACGAAGGCTGCCGAAGTGCGGAAATGTTGGCATGTTTAGGTAAGAAGCGTACCTGAGCGAGAAATATAATCAGAGGAGAGAAAATGACTGCGCATGACAAAATACTTGCCGTCAAGGCAAATATCGCGAAAGTTCTGGTCGGGCGAGAGAACACCGTCTGGCTCGTACTCACCGCACTCGTTACCGGAGGGCATGTGCTGCTCGAAGACATGCCCGGGACCGGAAAGACTTCCCTGGCGAGGACACTGGCACGATCGATAGACGCTGAGTTCCGCAGAATACAGTTCACGCCGGACCTTCTGCCGTCTGATGTGACGGGACTTTCTGTCTGGAATCAGGCGGAGGGGAGGTTTGAGTTTCGGGAGGGGCCGGCATTTGCCAATATCCTTCTCGCGGACGAGATCAATCGGGCGACACCGAGGACGCAGTCGGGTCTTCTGGAGTGCATGGAAGAGCGGCAGATTACGACGGATGGGGTGACGCGAGGGCTTTCGGAGCTATTTTTCGTCATCGCGACACAGAATCCGGTTGAGACGAGCGGGACATTTCCGCTTCCGGAGGCACAGCTTGATCGATTTCTTATGAAGCTTTCGTTGGGTTTTCCCGATAAAACGGAGGAAGTGGCGATTATGGAGCGGTTCCTTCGCGATGATCCGCTTGCGGAAACGCGTGCTGTCGCTGCTACCGATGATGTGCTGGCGGCGCGTGCGGAAGCAAGGCTCGTGGATGTGGCGCCGGAGATGATGGGTTATATTGCGGATATTGCGATGGCGACACGCGAGCGGCGCGATCTTGCGGCGGGAGTAAGTCCGCGTGGGACGCTGGCGCTGCTTCATTCTGCGCAGACGCTTGCGTGGCTAAACGGGCGGACGTATGTGGTTCCGGAGGATGTGAAGGCGTTGGCGGTGCCGGTGCTTGCGCACAGGCTGATTCCGGCACAGAGCTATGGATACTATCTCGGTCAGGAGAAGGTTGTCGAGGAGGTGCTGGATATGGTGCCGGTTCCGACGGAGCGGTTTGAGAGGTACTAACATGTTGATCCTGTGGATCCCTCTTGGGGTAGCAATCATATATCTGCTGATCCGCTATATCTATCTGCAGATCTGGGACAGAGGTCTCTCCGTTGAGCTGGCTTTCGGACAGCACGCCGTCAGTGAAGGGCAGGAAGCCACGCTGAAAGCGACGCTGACCAATGCCAAATTACTGCCGCTGCCCGTCCTGGTACTGCGATACAAGATGAATCGCGGTCTGCGCATGGGTGAAAACGCAAATGCCACCGTCACCGACATGCTCAATGTTGTTGAATACTTCAGCATTCTGGGCAACGAGAGCGTCGTTCGTGAGCAGAAAGTCGAAGCCGCCCGACGCGGCTGCTACCACATTGACATTCTGAACATCACGATGCCTCAACTGATCTCCGGACGCGAGAGCTTTCTTGTGCTGCCGCAGGACACCGAGCTGGTTGTCTATCCGAAACTTCTTGAGACTCCGGAAATGTGGGGTGTCTGCGAGAAAATCATCGGCGACATCATCTCGCGCCGCCGTCTCTTTGAGGACGTTTTCTCGTTCCGGGGTATTCGCGACTACACACAGACGGACCCTCTGTCCACAGTCAATTGGAAAGCTACTGCACGCACCGGAAATATCATGGTGAATCTCCGCGACTATACCTTCGGCCAGGAAGTACGCATTCTTCTGAATCTTGAGGAGCCGAAGTACCGATACGGTGAGGATGTTCTTGAAAATGCCATCCGCATCGCAGCAACTGTCGCCTGCCGCTGTATCAGTGACAGAATTCCGGTAAGTCTCATCAGCAATGGGCGGATTACGAGCGAGACGATTCCTGATGCGCAGGCTATCCGGGCAGGAGCGAAGCCGCAGAATATCAGGCATTCGCGGCTTCGAAAGCGGGAGAATCCGGGCATTTTCGAACGTTTCAGGAAGAAAAATGAAAACTCTCAGATTCAAAATATCGACAATAATGCTTCAGCAGAACGGATTTCTTACGGACAATCTTTCTCCGACAGTGTAATCGGACAGATACATGAAGATTC
>CAMYVI010000054.1 GCA_947302185.1 uncultured Lachnospiraceae bacterium | reverse complement strand
TGCTATGTAAGACGGGGCCTGTTAGGGTGCAAATAAAATCTTTCTGACTGAGCCTTATTTAGAAGCACTCCCCCATGAATGGTAACAGCGGTTCCGATAAAAGGCCGAAATTTGATTATAGGAACCGCGCAAGCAGTTCTCATAATATGCTATAATATTTACAGAATTTCTTTTGTCGAGAATTGAGGAGGCCGAAATATGAAATTTGGAAAACGTGTTGTGACCTTTCTTAGCGTGATCTGTATTCTGCTGTCCGCACTGGGATCCGCAGTGCCCGTTCAGGCACTGGATGCGCCTGTGATAACGCCCACTGATGGCAGTTCTCATATGTTGAAAAGGATTGAAATCACAGGCGTGGATGCTCCGAAAGCAGGAGAATACTTTGATACTTCAGCTGTTGTCATCTCAGATGAAGATGCAACCTGGGAAATACCTGTCTTCTGGATAGGAACACATAACGCAAAAAGCGGTGACAGCCGGGGAGATTATACGGTTTCAGTCTCCGAGCC
The DNA here is from genome assembly GCA_947302185.1 of uncultured Lachnospiraceae bacterium. The sequence goes on along the minus strand of CAMYVI010000054.1, from coordinate 11,628 downwards.
AAACGGACAGACCCGCAAAATACGTGTTTCCTATATCGAAACACAGGGAGTGGATGCAGAGAAGGCCGAAAAAGACGGGTACTACATACCGATTCTTGCATTTTTCCTTCCTGATCGTTACAGCTGCGGCGGAAGGGTGGAACTGGATCAGTATCTGAGTGACCTTTTTGAGGCCACGGGCGGCGTCATGACGATTGAGAATCCTTCCCTTGGGATCACTTACATTACGGGAAGGATCGGGGATCTTACGAAGTTTCCTGTGGGAACAGGAGCCGAGCAGACCGGCTCAGAAAAAACGTGCGGCGGAGTGGATTCCCTGTCAGCGGATTCTGCGGGAAATGAAATACCTTGCAGAGCGGCTGATGATGCGGATTATATGCCCGTTTGTACCGGGAGCAATGATCCGGCAGAGGAGATCGGGACAGAGAACGTCGATGAGCCGGATGAAAAGACAAATGACGGCAGCGGGAACGAATCGACAGATGTTCCGGGGAATGACGATCCGGAAGATGAACCCGCTGAACCTGAAAAAACCAAATACCAGCTGTTCGCGGATTCATATTACGATGATCCGCAGAATCCTGATTTCGGAATCCTGTTTCCCAACGGGGTCAGCGATCTTGACGACATAGATTGGTACGCATATTTAGCTGCCTTCGGACATAAAGAAATCAATACTCTCATCAACCCGTCAGCTAAATATAATATAATGATGGACAATTATCTGGGAATTGAGGAGCTGAAATCGTCTGACTGGTATAAAGGTACAGTTCGGGATGCGAGATACGATGCGTATTATGCATTGACTGAGGACAGAAGGGCAGCTGTGCCGGAAGAGCTGAAAGCAGCCTGTGAAGACAGAGCCTGCCTTTATATCAGGCAGGATGACCTTGAGGAGCTTCTGAATGACATAGTCAATGTTATTCAGCCGCATGCGGTAAATCTGATTAAGGATAACTTTCCTGCTTTTCAGGCAGCCGGGGAGAGAGAACTCGGAAGAGAGCTCGGACTGCGCATATGTTATACTTCGAAAGATGCAGCTGCAAAAACTTTTAACAGGGGAAGCGGCTCCGAATATCGATACAGTGTAGAGTATTATGCCGACTGTTTTGAGAGCGGAAGGGATGAAGACCACGCCATTGTTCTGGAACTTGACAGCAAAGAAAGCCGGGAAGCACTGGCGATTACTGTGCTGCATGAAAATGTTCATGTATTCATGAATGATTTTACCCGGCTTGGAATGAAACAGGATACCGCAGCAGAAAGGATCATTGAACAGGATGATGCCGGGAACTACAGCGTGCGGTATGTTCTTCCCGGATATGAACCGATGACAATGGATGAATTTAGTGATTATGAAATGAAATACAGGGCATACCCCGTATGGTTTATTGAGGGGACTGCACAGTTGATTGCCGGATTCTATCAGGACGGGAACAGTAAAGTTTTCTTTGACAGGGCAGGGAAAAAAGAAGACGGTAGAATACTTTATACAAAAGAACGAATCAAAGCTCAGTATGCAGAAGAAATCGAAACATTATATACAGATCAGACCATAATGGATAATGACAACAGGAACTACTGCTACGGGCCTTTGGCAGTCATGTATCTGCTTGACAGGAATCTGGAGTCGTCGGGAAAACCGTCCGCCCTGAAGTATACGGATGACGGCACTCTTACGGATATTGATGTGGCTGAGCTCAGGAACAGTATGTCGGATATTTTTCAGCTGCTTCACAGCGAAAAGACACTGGATGAGATAATAAAGGATGCTCTGGGCGAGGACTGTGAGACCTTTGAAAGAATGTTCATCGTTAGCGAAGAAGCAGGAAATACATCCCTGGATTTTTGTACGGATGTGCTCAACTATCTGGAAACGGCATCGCAGAAAATCGGCGAGCGCGCAAGCGGATCCATTTTGCAGGAGTTTGATAAACCGTATGCAGACCTCTGGATATTCGATGAAAACGAGACGTCCGATTATTATAACTATGTGATAACTGATAATCATTATGCGATCTCTACGGCTGACCCGGAGATTGCAGAAAATACGAAGCCGTACAGAGAATTTGATCAGGAGGCTTACCGCAGGGAACAGGCGGAAAGAGAAAACGAAGCGCTTGTCGGTGCAGATGAAGGAAATGTACCATACGAAGAAGCGGGTGATTCAGGTGTTGATACTGCAGCATCGGGTGATTCAGGTGTTGATGCTGCAGCGCCGGAACAGGAATCTGCAGAGGGTGACAGCAGAGCAGCTGAATCAAAATCTGCAGTGGGCGACAGCAGTTCATTTGAAACAGAATCTGTCTTATCAGATGCAGAGGCATCGGCCTGGGACGATCACTTTGAAGAAGCAGGCATGAGCGGTCATGAAGAGTCTGCCGGCGCAGAGTATTCAGAGGAACAGACATGTGCACCGGAAAGCTGCGGTGAGGATACTGCTACTGGATACGAGCTTTCCGATGCTGCATGAAGCTGCCGGCATAACAGAGAAGAGACTCAGTTCTTCTCTATGAAAATCTCTTTTTCCGGCTCGTCCGGCTCGAACCTGTCGGATGAGACCCGGACGATTGTCGTCCCATACGGAGCTGTAATGAATTCGGTCAGAGCAGGGTCGTAGATCAAAGCGGAATTTACGACCCACAGCTCCAGATTCCCGGGGTCATTCACATACTCATCCGTCTCGTCACCGACAGAGAAAAACCATCCGCTGTCACGCTCATTTGTGGGTTCGTCGCGCAGTCCGTATCCGATCTTCCAGCCGCCCTCGCGAACCTTCTTTGTAACGATTACGGTTTTCGGAAGGAGGTCTCTCCGCTCGATCATCGGCCTGTGGGCCTCTTCAAGCGAAAGAAAAAGGTCGACCTCTTCTGCTTCCGGTCTGCCTTCTGCGTCAAGTATACGGATATCCTCATCCCATATTTTTTCGCCGTCCGCATGAGCGGTCAGCAGTACAGCCAGGTCCAGCAATTCCTCGGAAGTTGCCTGGACCTGTTCTTCAAAATGGAGCGGCTCTGCATGGCCTTTCTCTCCGTAAACATATACAGTCAGACCCCCGTCTGTGTAGAGGGCTGCTTTTACCGCACCGAGGTTCTCCTTATCGTTATAAAAGATGAAAAAATACGGAAAATGCTCATTGACATACCAATCAAATGCCGTGCCGTTTTTCCCGTTCATGTAAAAGACCGCGCCGTCTTTTTCCAGATCACACGGCTTTATATCGGGCAGTCCTTTTCTCAGACTTTCATGCATATAGCGGTCGACCTGCTCAAAGATCTTATTCATACCGGCATATCTGATCCAATCATCAGCGATGGTGATTGGATTTTCCTTTCTCCGGGGTCTCCGGGTTTTTTCGTTTCCACATCTTTGCAGTGTAGATACATTTAACCCCTGATGCATTATCGCATCAGTTCTTTTTCTGCCTGATCCGCAGTCGTCTGATCGCACTCAGCGGTGATCTTTGTCCCCTCTTCTGTATATTCTGTTTCCAGCACGACCGAACGCTCCATCAGGAACGAGACAACATTTCCCCGATCATAGGGAACGAGGAATGTACGGACAGTCCGCTTCGCGTGGAGGATATCGAAGATTGTTTTGCAAAGGCAGTCGATTGAACTTTTTTCTTTGGCGCAAAGAACGAGATTTACGTTGGTAATCCCGTCGACGGTCTGTTCTATGGCGCCTGTGACGGGGTGCGCAGCAGGCGGGTCACAGAGATCTGCCTTGTTGAAGACAGTGATCATGGGAATATGACCGGCGCCGATCTCCGCGATGATACTCTTTGTGACCTCGATATGGTTCCTGCAATGCGGGTCGGAGCCGTCTACCACCTGTACCAGAAGGTCCGCCTGTGTCACCTCTTCGAGAGTCGATTTGAATGCCTCGACACGCAGATGAAGAAGCTGACATGCAGGAGCTGGAGCGTGAGCAATGCCTATAAAGTGCTGAAACTGAACCAGCTCATCCGAGGATGGATAAACTATTTCAGAATCGGAAACATGAAAGGACTGTGCGAGAGGCTCGACAGTAACATCAGATTTCGCCTGAGGATGTGTATATGGAAACACTGGAAAACACCGAAGAACAGAGCCACGAACCTGGTCAAACTTGGAATCAGCCGTAAATATGCATGGTCAACGGCATACAGTGGGGCAAGAATTGCCTTTGTATGTCAGCGAGGAGCAATGAACATGGCTGTAACGAAGGAGAGACTAACCCAATTCGGATTAGTCTCCATGGTAGACTACTACGCCGAAAGGCGTGTTTCTTGTTAAGTTGATTGAACCGCCGTGTACCGAACGGTACGCACGGTGGTGTGAGAGGTCGGAAATTTCCTTATTCAAAGAAATTTCCTCCTACTCGATCAAGGAGGAGTTTATGGCAGAAAGAAAAGATCAGATGAAGGAACTGACAGACCGCCTGAAAGAAGGCGGCCGCCAAGTATTCGAGAGCGGCAAATATGAAGAATATCTCCGCGTTATGTCGAAGTTCCATCATTACAGTTATCGAAACACGTTATTGATTGCGATGCAAAGGCCTGACGCCACTATGGTCGCCGGGTACGAGTCCTGGAAGAAGAAATTTGGCAGGCAGGTGAACAAAGGGGAGAAGGCAATCAAAATCCTTGCACCATCTCCATACAGGACCAAAAAGAAAATGGAAGTAATCGATCGGAACACTCAAAAACCCGTGAGGAGAGAAGACGGAACGATCCTGACGGAGGAAGTAGAAGTGACGGTTCCTGCATTCCGTGTGACAAATGTATTTTATGTCGCTCAGACATCCGGACGACCGCTTCCGTCCCTTTTTGAGAATATTGATGGGGATGTGAAGGGATTTGAAAACTTCTTTGAGGCAGTCAAAACCATTTCGCCTGTGCCGATAGGATTCGAACCGATGTCGGATAAGGATGGATATTATCATCAGGTTGATAAACGAATCGCCCTTCGGGAGGGCATGAGTGAACGTCAGACAGCGGCAGCAGCGATCCATGAGATTTCCCATGCCATGCTCCACGCGCTGGATATGGAGCGGCTTCCGGAATCCCTGAAAGAGCGCGGGAAAGACAAGAGAACAATGGAGGTCGAGGCGGAATCGATAGCCTACGTGGTCTGCCAAAGATACGGAATCGAAACGGGAGCGAATTCTTTCGGATATATTGCCATGTGGTCTAAAGACAAGACGCTTCCGGAGCTTCAGGCTTCACTGAAAATCATACGCGATACTGCAAGTGACATGATCGGGAAAATCGATGAAAAGATCAGGGAACTGGAACTCGCCGAGGATATGGAACAGGAGAATATCCTGCTGACCGGAAGCGGGGACAGATATGGGATCTATCAGATCGCGGAAGGATCATCGGCGGAAGCATTTGCCTTTATGGGGATGGATTTTGTTGAATCGCAGGGAATGAACGTCTGCAGGGAGGACTACCGGCTTGTTTACAACGGAATCCTGGGCCCGGAAGATACACTTGACAGTATATATGAAAAGTTCAACATTGACCGTCCGGAGGATTTCAGAGGACACTCTCTGTCCGTCAGTGATATTGTGCTGATCCATTCTGAAAGGGATAATAAAGCATATTATGTAGATAGCTTCGGTTTTCGGGAAGTAAAGGATTTTCTGAATCGTTCCGAGGGCCAGATTATTGATGAACAGTCAGTTGTCCCTGGGAATGACCATCATAAAAAGACAGATCTGGGAAAAATGGAAACGGATCCGGCATCAGGAGATATCACATATTCCGGGAACAGACCACCAAACGATCCGGCTGGGCAGAAGTCAAATACAGTTATTCATTTAGTTGAGACAGACAGTATAGCCTGTGGTCGGAAAGAAAGAAAAACAACAGACGATAAATCGTCAGAGAATACAGTGCAGCGTAAAAAACGGCCGAAAAGAAAAAGCCGGTAAAGAAGGGAGTGAATAAATAATGAAAAGGATCAGTGAAGAACAGAAAGCAATACTGAATTGCTACTCGGGAACAAAAGAAGAGGTTACAGACCAGTTAAGGAAATCAATACCATTTATTGAAGATTCGGAGCTGAGGGAGAGTGCACAGGAGCTGTTGGAGCTACTGCCCTTAATGACAGCAAGAGAGTATAAGGCGGCGTATGTCTCAGTGCTGGCCGATGTGTTTTGAGTAAATCCAATTAAATTGGATTATTTGAATAAAAAATATGTGAAAAGGGAAGATGCTGCTTCTCATACTCCTCGCCGTTGGTTATGATTTTACACGAGGGGGTGAAAAAGTGAATATTCCAAAGTTTAAGCTGAAAGCAGCGCGAGTGAATGCAGGGATGACTCAGGAGGAGGTTGCTAAAGCCATACACAGAAATAAGCAGACGATTGTTAACTGGGAAAATGGTTTGACGGAAATAAAGGTAAGAGACTTAATGGCACTTTCAGAGCTATATGGGATACCGTGCGAGTTTATAGAAATTCCGGAAAAAAAGTGACGATTGGAATTGGGCATCAGCGTAATGGGCTGATGCCTGTTTTCAAGTATGAAAGATATGAAACGATGATGATACAATTCTCGCAGATGCATATCTGTCGATAGGTGAAAGTTGTACTTTTAACATAATGAGCCTATACTAATAGTAAATTCTTTCTGATTGTTAGAAATCAGAAAAGAATCTCTTTTCTTTTTCGACGGAAATAAATTTGTCGTCCTGTGCTGTTCGGCACAATCAATTCACCACAATCTATTATTACTGGTAAAAGGAGGGCAATGAATGGCTAAACTGATATCAAAAAAGACGACTACGACTGTAACTGAAAAGGTTGAAATCGTGTCGGCGGCATCTGAAGAGGTGACAAATCATCGCTACTTGAAAGTGTGCGCTTATGGTACATATCGAGGCAACGATGGGAGCGATGAAAGAAAGCCAAAGATAAATTTGAACGCTAAGTGGCTTGCGGATGCTGGATTCCAGGTTGGTGACCTGATAGATGTGGCTGTTGCTGAAAATGAACTGGTGAAAAGAAAAATGGTTGTTGTATGAGTGATTCAGAGATATGGCTGTTTTTTTCTGTTGTTTCAATTCATACCGACGCTTTCTTCGGTGACGGGATTGAGAGGCGAGTCGGGGATTTCCAGAGGTTCGCTGGCATCACAGTAGCTGGCATGTCGTGATCGCAAACGTTTGAAAAATAGTCGGCAAAATTGGCTAAAAGTACGAATCTATAGGTTAAGCCTGAGATATTGTTAATAGATTTATAATCGATTATAATGTATTACAATAAATACAAACGTGCATATATAAATAGGGGTGAGGAATAGGTTAAAAAGCTATTCCTCCATAATTCCATGGAAAGTCGAGGGCTGAATATGATGGGGAAGGCTATTAATAAGCTTTTTGCAATGGGGTGTGCTGTTTCGTTGCTATTAACAATGCCGGGAATGTTGGTATTGGCTGACGAGATGCAGGAGGAAGAGATTATTCTTTCTGATACCAGCGAGAGTGAAATTGTAAAATCTATATTAGAAGATGAGCGCATTTGTGAGGATATTGCTGACGATATTATACCTGAGATTGATGCGTCTGATTCGAGTGTGAGCTCTGATGAAGTCGTGGTCGAAGATGCAGTTGAGGCAGAGTTGAATCACAATTCTCAGGAGGAGATTGTTGGATCCGGAGATATCACTGTTGGCGGTGGAGTGACGGCATCCGTATCCACTTCAGGCGCAGTGGTCTTTTATTCAAATGGTGGGACTTTGAATCGAGACTGGGCATATAAACTGGAAAAAGATGGATATATTATTAGATCAATAAAAGTAGATACGCACAGCATTGTGCAGCTCCCTTCTGACTCGCATGAGATTTTTGAGGGGCTTGATTCGATGACAGTGTTCGATCCGTTAAGATTTGATACCTCGAACGTTACGAATATGGCTAGGATGTTCAGGGAATGCAGGAGCCTTAGTAAGCTGGATCTGAGCAGCTTTAAAACCTCGAACGTTACGAATATGGATGGGATGTTCAGCGAATGCAGGAGCCTTAGTAAGCTGAATATGAGTAGTTTTAATACTTCGAAAGTAACGAATATGGCTGGGATGTTCAGTGGCTGCGAGAGTCTGGGTGAGTTGGATCTGAGTAGTTTTAATACCTCAAACGTGACGGATATGGGTGGCATTTTTATCAATTGCGAGAGTCTAAGTGAACTGGATCTGAGTAGTTTTGACACGTCGAAGGCGACGAGTATGATGAGATTGTTCAAGAATTGCCGTGGTCTGCGCGAGCTGGATCTGAGCAACTTTAATACTTCGAACGTGACGGATATGTGGGAAATGTTTTGTGATTGCAGCAGTCTGAGCGAACTGGATCTAAGTAGTTTTAACACGACGAACGTGACGGATATGGATGACATGTTTCGTTCTTGTGGCAATTTGAGAGAGCTGAATCTGAGCAGCTTCAATACCTCTAACGTGAAAGGTATGTATGATATGTTCCTTGGATGTAGCAGCCTGACTAAACTGGACTTGAGCAGTTTTAATACTGTAAACGTGAGTTTTATGCATCAAATGTTTTGGGGCTGCAGCAGTCTGGTTGAGTTGGATCTGAGTAGCTTTGATACTACGAACGTAACAGATTATATTGAAATGTTTTATGATTGTGCAAGTCTTGTGGTTTTGAAAACGCCAAAGAAGAACAGCATAAAAGATATCGATTTACCGGTTACAATGTATGACAGGGACGGAACGGAGTACCATGAACTGCCGGTGCTCTCTGAGAGCATTATGCTCACCAATGATATGCTCCCCAAAATAGATATAACGAAATGTACGATTACCCTGTCTCAGACAAGTTACACATATGACGGCGAGGCAAAGAAGCCGTCTGTGACCGTAAAGGATGGGAATACAACGCTGACAGCCGGGACAGACTATACAGTATCTTATAAGAAAAATACGAACGCAGGAACGGCAACAGTTACTGTTACCGGAATGGGTAATTGCTACGGCACAATCAATAGTGAGTTTACTATTAAGAGAGCATCGGCAGGCCTGAAGTTTGCTGAGAAATCTGTTTCGAAGTCAACGCTGGATGGGGCATTCACCAACAGCTTGATGAAGGCTACGGATGGGGAGGTTACATTTTCATCAGGCAATACGAATATCGCTACTGTGGACAGCAAAAGCGGACTAGTTAAGATAAAAGACGCAGGAACGGTTGTAATTACAGCAACAGCTGTTGCGGTAGGTAACTATAACGCCGGAAATGCTTCCTATACATTAACCGTATTACCGGGAAGCATAGAAAAAGTTTCCGTTGCCGGTGTTAGCTTATCGTATGGTTACTCAGGAAAAGCATACATACCGGATGTGACTGTCAAAGCGAATGATGTGATACTTACGGAAGGTAAAGATTATACAATTCAAATTAAGAATAATATAAATCCAGGGACTGCGACAATAATAATCACTGGCAAGGGAAAATACACCGGGACTAGGATTAAGAGATTTGAAATTGTTGACTGTGTTTCTTCACTGGTTTCCGGCAAGACTTACCAGCTGATTCCGAAGAATAATTCAAAGACAGCAGTGTGCTCCTACTCCGGTAAGATGGTAAATAATACGAAGGTCTATATTACGGACCGCAGCAATTCCGAGGCAATGAGGTTCAAGGCTGTTAAAAACTCTGATGGTACATGGAAGTTCATCAACTCGAAATGCGAACTTGCTCTGGCAGTCCAACAGAACAGTTCGGAGGTCGGAAAGGGGCTTGTTCTGTACGACCAGACCACGAAAACTGCTCAGAACTGGAAGCTTGAAAAGAAGTCGGATAATTCCTTTGCTATCAGAAATGCTGTGTCCGGTCTCTCGATAGCAATGTCAGATGAATCAGCGGTCAAGGGAACTACGCTTTCCATGGCGGAGACGCAGAGCAACGGCCTGCAGAGGTTCTATATAGTGGAGGCCTCCGCTGTGAGCGCACCGTTTGACGGCACCTATGCAGTCAGGGCTTCAGCGAATAATAACTTCGCTCTTAACATTGCTTCTTCGTCAAAGGATGACGGGGCAAATGTGAACCTGTATTCTTATAGCAACACGAAGGATAAGAAGTTCAAGGTTATGTACAGCGGCGGTGGTTACTACCGTCTTGTGAACTTGAACTCGGGGCTGTGTCTCACTGTTAAGGGGAATTCAAACGCGGATGGAACCAATATCATCCAGAGCAAGTGGGCAGCCGGAGACGGTCAGCGGTGGAAGATCAAGAAGAACTCTGACGGAACGGTGACGTTTACCAATGCTCTCGGGACAAACATTCATCTTGTCAGCAACAAAACGGCGAACGGAACAAATATCGTAGCGAAAAATCCAACGACGTCAAAAGCGCAGAAGTGGTACCTGAATTAAAAATTGAACTATATGGGATACTAAACGAGGCAATAGAAATTCCGAAAAAAGAGACGTTTAAAAATAGGCATCAGCCGTTATGGACTGGTGCCTGTTTTCATGTTATTGGATATGCCTGCATCAAAAACTAATGTTTATGATACTATGTGATAATGAGGAGACAAAGATAAGGATTGATCCCCTTATAGTTCTCAAGGACGGTATGGTACAATCTTATACAGCAGGCTGTTTGACGGAAAAGAGATACCGGTGTAAAAACGGGTCGGAAAACAGGAGGAGAGAATATGTCAAAACCGATGCAGTATGACGATTATCTGGGCATGTCGGATTCCCTGTCATTTGAGGAAGCTGACAGAATATACAAGATGCTTCTTGACAACGCGAACACGGAGGACGAGGACTTCGCCGAACTCTGGGAAGATTTTGTGAAAGTTGCCGCCAGATATGCCAATATACGGGCGACCTGGTACATGATCTCGCGGCAGGAGAGGATGGACACAGATGATGCCCGCACAGCATGCCACGATGCGGTCATCAGCCATCTGAATGCCATCTGGCGCTGCATGAAAATGAAGGGCTGGGACAACACATGGCGCGAGGAGCTCGGGCTGGATGAGTTCGTGCATAGAAAGCGGCTCGGAGATTTTGCCTGCTATGTGGCTTATGTGTACGGGCTGAATTCACGGTGATTTATCGTGCCCGTATCACCTTGAGAAACTGCTTTGCAAATGTCCTATGACCATCCTCAGAAAAATGCAGCCCGTCAAACATGCAGGCGATATTCCACTTTGTTGCATCCGCGAATTCGAGGCTGAACTCAGCTGCAACGGCTGCAAGCTTTTCAGGAAGCTCTTTCATAACGCGCGCGGCGGATTCCGCCGACTGCGACATTGGAATCCCGGCCATCTCGTAGAAGAGGACGCGGTCCGACGGGGCAGGGGGACAGATGAGCAAGATCCGTCTATGTGATGCAGGCATCGAATCTTCCGAGGACGATGATTCGGAAGCCTCTGAAGCCGCTGCCCTGGAATTCCCTGCTGCCATTGTCCCGGAGGTCTTCCAACAGATAAGCTCCGGAACGTTCACGAACACATTTCGCATCTTGTCCGCTATTTTTTCTGCCGTCGCTTCCCGCGTCATAAAGAGGTCGTTGCTTCCCAGCATGATGATGAGCATATCGGCGTCATAGTGGCGCTCAAGGATTTTTCTGAGGGAGCGGTATTCGTAGGAGGCGGATGGGATGCATCTTCCGTTCATAC
>CAMYVI010000053.1 GCA_947302185.1 uncultured Lachnospiraceae bacterium | reverse complement strand
AAAAGCAAGCTGAGAAGATTACGGGAAAGCAAGCAGAAAAGAGCACCGATAAGCAAGCTGAGAAGAGTACCGAAGAACGAACAGACAAGCATACTGAAAAACAAATCAGCAAAAATCCGGGTACTGGAAACGGAAACCGCACTAAAAAGCAATCAAATAAGGCAGGCGTAAACAAGACGAAGGAAACGAATCGAACCGGATCCGGCGAGAGAAGGCCGGCTGATCCTAACAGAAGAAAGAGGCGGAGAAGGAGGGCAGTCCGGCGCAAGGAAACCCCGTTCCAAAAATACTTTTTAAAGATCAGCGGTCCCATTGCCTTCATTCTATTAATCATATCAACGGTCCTGACTGTCAGAAATGTCACTGCCGGCCGGACTTCAGCCAAAGCGGCGGAGCAGCAGGATGTGGAATTTGACGCACAGGCGATTCTTGCAGCCCAGGCTGCACAGACAGACCAGGCAGAGCAGACTGCTCAAGCGGAAACGACCTCGTCGCCGGAGCCGACGTCCCGTCCGGCTGCACTCCCGATACCGGAAAATGTTCCGGAACAGGACGCAGTTGCATTTTTTACGAACGGTATTGCGTCAGTCGATGGCCAGAGTGTTACGATTCTCTGCGGAGGTGATAATCTGATACATGACCCGATTTACCAGAAAGCGCAGACGGACAGCGGATATGAATTCAGTTATCTCTATGAAAATGTAAAAAGCTTCATTCAGTCAGCCGATATAGCGACGATTAATCAGGAAGCGCCCCTTGCTACGGATCTGGAGCCTCCTTCCGGATATCCGCATTTTAATACACCGAAGGAAGTAGGACAGGACCTGTTTGAGGCCGGATTTGACGTCATCAATATCGGTAATAATCATATGTATGACATGGGAAGCGAAGGTGCTCTTTTAACGGAACAGTACTTCCAGAACAGGGGCATTCCGGTTGTGGGGTTTTATCGAAACGATGAAGACTACAAAAATATCCGCGTGACTACGATCAACGGCATCAGAGTCGCCATCTTAAGCTTTGTCGAAATGACGAATCTGGACCCTGATGATCCTGATCTTGGCTACTGTGTATGCATGGAAGATCGCGACCTTGTCAAGGAGCAGATTCAACTGGCAAGAAATAAAGCGGATATAGTAGTTGCCCATGCACACTGGGGAGAAGAGGGAACTACTGAGTTGACGGACAGTCAGGTCGAGATGGCACATCTCATGGTCGATTGGGGTGTGGATATTATTTTCGGCAACCATTCGAACGTTATTCAGCAGCTTACAACTATCACGCGTGAGAGTGATTCGCAAATTTGCCCGGTTATTTATTCAATGGGAAATTTTGTCAGCGCGCAGACACACCGCAATCAGATCGTGAGTGCGATGCTTGCCGTGAAAGTTGCTAAAGATGCAAATGGCATCCCCCGCCCTGTCGCAATGGGCGTCATGCCGGTTATCACACATTTTTCGCAGGATGACAGGATGGATATCGTTTTATATCCGCTTGCCAATTACACGGATGAGCTTGCTGCCTCACATTATGCGAGCAGAAACGACGGAGAATTTTCTTTGGATTATATTTACGGCATGCTCAGTGAAACAATCCCGGACAGATATCTGAACAGAATGTCGAGTCTGTCAGCCGATACATAACAAAAGAGAATTGAGCGTCTGTTCCCATCAGGCCTTTAGGACTGATCTTCGGTGCAGGATAATAATGTCAACCTCACATAATATTGAGGTTGACATTTTTTAAAAGCAGGTTATATAATATGCTGTGAAATCTGTAAGACTTGATGTGAGGAGCTTTTATTATGGAAAAACGGACTGAAAACAGTATTGGCAGCACAAGTGTAATGGCAACTATCGCGGTCATGACAGCGGTTACTTGTATCTTCGGACCGCTGTCACTTCCCATCGGACCGGTACCGATTTCGCTTACTCCACTGTGCGTGTTTTTATCTATCTATGTACTCGGAATGAAGAAAGGCACAATAGCCGTCTGCCTTTATCTGCTGATCGGAATGGCAGGGGTGCCAGTGTTCTCGGGATTTACTGCAGGACCGGCCAAGCTTTTCGGACCGACCGGAGGCTATCTTATTGGGTTTGTATTTACGGCTCTCATCGCAGGGTATTATATCGATAAGTTCCCCGGAAAATATGCAATCCAGTTCGCAGGTATGATTCTGGGACTTTCGTGCTTATATCTGATAGGTACATTGTGGCTTGCGTATTCGGCAGGAATGTCTTTCAAAGCTGCATTTGCTGCAGGAGTGGCACCGTTCATTCTGTTGGATATTTTGAAAATCGTTATTTCCATGATAATCGGAATACAGATTCGTCAGCGGCTCGGTGCAGCCGGCTATGCGGTCTGGGCGTAACTGCTCCTTGTTCGTTAAGGAAGCAGGAAGAAATACATAAATTTCTATGAAGTAGTGTCAGCTGCTCGGAAAAGCAGATAAAGTACCGAAGCGAACTTTTATAATACCGATACTTCTGTGAAATAGTGTCAGCTGTTCGGAAAAGCAGACAAAGAGCGGAAGGCGTAAGAAACACTGCCTGTCCCTGTCCCCGCTAAAGGTATTCAAGTGCCGGAAAAGCAGACAAAAAAACGGAAGCAGGCAGTAACGCCGTCTGCTTCCGCAAAGAATTAACCGATGTTTCGCCCCGCCCACGGAGAATGTCACGCTGACGAGTCGACCGAATTCATCAGATTTTCCGACTTCACTTCGCTCCGCCCACGGAGAATATCACGATGCTGACGTAAAAGCCCCGGGACAGATGAAGGCATATCCGAATGAAGTCAGCGGTATCAGCATATAAACATAAAACATAACATACTGACTCTTCGTTTCCCACAAGATGTGGAAGAAGAAACCACCGAGAAGAACAAGCCCGGGGAGGAGCAGTAAATCAAGACTTGCCGGAGAAAGCATCTTGCTTCTCCGGTCTTTTGCATTTCTGAGCCTCGTTCTCTGCCTGACCAGCCCGGTCAGCATGACGAACATCCCGATTCCTCCGCCGATGAAAATCAGAAGATTGATGACTGCCGAAAAACCGCAGAACAGGGAATATGGGGTGCCGCCCGTGTACAGCGCGTTCAGGAATTTCCCCTTCATATGCTGGCCCATGTCTTCCAGCGGACCTGACCAGATTGATTCAAATGTAGGTTCGCTCCACGTCGAAAGTATTTTCTCCGAGTAGAAAAAGGCCATTAGCCCCGGATTCCCGAGGAAGACCTGCATTCTGTCGGAAATTTCTTTTCGCGCCTTGGAGACTGTGAGGTCCATATCATAATTGCTTTCACGATAGGTGCGGTAGAGATACCCGTTATACCACCCCGCAGCCCGGGGACCGTCCTGCATGCCCATGGCGATCCACATGGTTTTCGGAAGCTCTTTCGGAAGCGTCTGTCCTGTGACTTTCTGTCCGGCAAGTCGCATTGACGGGCCTGCGAGAAGCATAACACACAGCAGAATCACAGCCGCCACGGCGCAGAGAGTGTTACGCCTGGGGGAAGCCGCCTGTTCTTCCGGATCCTCGATGTAATCCTCTTCCCTGCTCGGTCTTGTATTCTTTCCTGCTTTCCCTTTTCTTCGGAGAAAATGCATAAGTACAATTATAATTTCCGCAATTACAAAGATTGCCGCATTACCTCTCACGCAAACCGCCAAATAGGAGGTGACGATCATCAGGAACATGGAAATGATTCCGTGCTTTCTTAAGAATCGCCCGAGGTTCACTGAAGACAGCAGCATCAGTGTGATAGAGACGGTTTGGTTGTAACCGAACAGAATGAAGTTCAGTTGCGGGAGGAACAACAGTGACAGCAGAGCTGCTATTGTTACTGACTCCCTGTTGCCGCCTGTCATGACAGATGTGAGCCGTACGATCAGAACATTATTTATGATCGTGAGGACCAGGTTCATAAAGTACAGGAACCTGACATCCTGAGAGATGTGTGCGAGCAGCATGTCGTAGAGAACAAATCCAATCTGGTGCGCATTTTCAAATAGATATCCTCCCTGCTCAAGGGATGAGTAATCGCTTTTGATAAAGCCTGTCGCCGCTTCGAAACAGAGCTTTGCGTCTGACCGGGCGGCAGGATCCACGTGGAAAATGAGGATCAGACCCATAATAAGGCAGATAAGTGCTGCCGCTGCGACGACGACCTGGGGGGAAATATATCGAAGCAGGCTGTTACTGAGAACGATAAGGAACAGACCGAAAATGTTGAAAAACGTTCAAGCATAGTGTTCGATAAGGAATAGTATTATGAACGGAAATCCGACATGGAGGTACTGCACACACTCGTCCATGTTAAGAGGCATGTAAGCCCGGTTAAAGATGTTCATAAAACTAAGGGACAGCAGGAGTGCTGTCCCTAAACCCTGAATGATAACTTTACCGATTTTGTATGCTGTGTTCATTTCTTATAATAGTATCCTGCAGCTTCACATCTGCAGCTTCACATCTGCAGCTTAATATCTGCAGCTTCACATCTGCAGCTTCACCGCATCCCCTGCAGCGTTATGTAGAGATCATAGAGCGGTGACCCTGTCCTCCCGTATTCGGGATATTCCGAATCAGGGATATCGAACAATGTGTAACCGCACGCATTGATGATTTTCGTTCCGGAGGAATGTTCCCGCTCCTGTTGGAAATGTCCGTACGCTTTGTGCACGTGCCCATGTATCATGTATTTGGGATGCCATTTTTCCAGATAATTGTTAAAGCACTCAAATCCCCTGTGAGGAAGATCGTCCATATCCCCGTAACCTCTCGCGGGTGAGTGCGTGAGCAGAATATCGCACCCTCCTTTTATAAGGGCATGCATGTCTGCCATCATGACGCGGCGGCGCATTTCCTGCTCTGTATACATATTGTCGCCCGGGTGGTAATACATGGACCCGCCGAGTCCCATAATTCGGAGACCGTTAAAATTATATAATTTATCCTCGATGCAAATGCAGCCCTCGGGCATTCTGCGTTTGTAATCGTCATCGTGATTTCCGCGAATGTAAAGCAGCGGAAGATTGGTCATAGTCACGAGGAATTCAAGATATTCAGCCTTGACATCTCCTGCTGAGAGAATGAGGTCTACGCCTTCAAGCTTCTCCGGCTCGTAATAATCCCAGAGTGCTTTACACTCCTCATCTGCAACTGCCAATATTTTCATATCATTTCCTCAATAACTCGTTCTCGAATAGTAATTATTCTTTAGCTTCCCTGACACCGGCCGCGGAAACATTCTCGTTCGCATCGTCATGCATTTATTCCTTAGCTTCCCTGACACCGGCCACGGAAACATTCTTTTTCGCATCGTCATGCACTTCGGTGATTTTCGGGATGGAACCGACCACATTGTCGGCGAGCCAGTCCATCTGCAGAATCTCCTCGTTGGAGAGACGCGGATCGTCTGCCCCGTGAATGATTCCGTTCTGACAGTGCAGTTCACCGTCGAAAGGATGCAGATGGCCGTTTATGATGCCGCGCTTCAGCGTATTGACCATTTTCAATGTATTATACGGAAGCGACTTCGAGCACATCACGTCGATGACGCCCTGGGACATACCGTACCAGTAATTTAGCGCCCTGTCTTTTTTTGTAACTGCACGCGCTTCATAGCTGCCGCTCAGGATGCTCTCAACAATCAGCGCGTAGTAGCGTCCCCAGTCCGGCATGACGGCTGCGAACTGCGTGCGGCTGCCGTCTGCATTCAGACGGTATACTCCGTGAATGTGGTCCGGGTCGTTCGGACGTATGAAATCACTTGCGGAAATGACGGATATTCCTTCGCGGGCAAATTCCTGTTCCCACGCGCCGTCATCCATAGAACTCCACTTGAGGTAGACCTTGCATCTCGGATCGACCATTCCTGCTCCGATGGCAAATGCATTGATCTCCGCGACTGTTCCGTATATCGGATATCCGGCAAAGTAGCCGGTTTTGTGGTCGTCGGCCAGGCTTGCCGCAAGAGCGCCCATCAGGAACTTGGCTTCGTACATTCGCACGGCGTAGCTTCTTACGGCGTTGACCTGAAGGTTCGCAGAACAGTTCAGGAACTTGATTTTCGGATATTCTACCGCGGCGCGCAGTGTCCGGCTCATGAGGGAAGCCGATGTCGTGAAAACGACGTCATCCCGGTCTGCGATGGCTGCCGCAATGGCGTTATCAAATGCTTTGTCTGTCTCAACATCCTCAAGACGGATGCTGTCGACCAGATCTCCAAAGTACTCGGTGAGTGAATTACGGCCGAGCTCGTGACCGTAGACCCAGCTTGAGTTAGTTTCATTTTTCTCGTGAATGAAAGCAAGTTTCAGAGGTCTGGTCCTGGAGTAAATGGGCCTTGCCAACATGAATTTTGCGACACGGTCTTCGCTCAGAGTGCCGGCTTTCGGATCTATGATTTTCGGATCTTCGACCAGTGTGATCTTTGATTCGCCGGTCTCTGTCAGAAATTCGTTCCACATTCTGTCTAAGTGTTTGCTCAATCTGTCGTCTGTGATTGAGAGAAGCCTGTCCAGCGGGAACATGGTAAGGTAGATCAGGAATGCATCTTCGGCGCGCAGTCCGCTGCGGCCGCCTTTTGTGTCGAAGATGCGGGAAAATTTGTCGAATGCATCCTTAAAATCGGAAAGCAGCTGCTTGGGCCAGGGCGTTTCAAGATTCTGACCGAGCTGTGCGGCGAGCCGTTCATAGCAGCCCGGCTCCGAAAAGACAAATCCGAACAGCCCTGTAACATCATAAAACGGCAGGTATTCGTAATAGATCCGGATCTGTTTGTCGTCGGTCTTTTTGGGCAGAATTCGTGTTACAACCGCAGGAATCGAATATGATTTCAGATATTTCAGAACGGAAACGCGCTTATTGCCTTCTTCCACGTAAAAGTGATTCATGTATTCATAGGCGACGATCGCGTCCGAGATACCTTCGTTTATCTGGTATTCGTAGAGACTGGTCCATTTGACGGCGAATTCGGTATTTTCCGCCAACAGAGGCATGAAATTATCGGCGAAGGAATTCTGTCTGCCTTTCATTCTGGTTCCTGCAAATAGCGACAGAGGGATCTCGTGCAGGCCCAGCTCGATTTCGCCGGCGATATCCTGTCTGGAGATAATGTCATCCAGCGCCGGTAGATAGGGATTGCGGCCTTTCAGCATCGCGTTCCTGCGAGCTCTTTCTCCCATCTGTTTTGCGGATTTATATTCTTCATTCATAGGTCGAATACGGTCCTTTCTCATCAAGAATGCTTCGGTGCTCTTGCCGCCCCGCGCATGTCGCGTCAAGAACGCCGAGGCGTTCTTGAATTTGCGCATTCCTCCCGCGCCTTAAGCTGCGGGAATTCTGCGTCATAGATTAAAATGTAACTCTGCCTGCGCAGCCGCACGGCAGCACAAGATTCGTGTTCTCTATCGGAAGTCCGATTTCATCGGATTCCACAATTGCTTTCGAATCCGCTGCAACGGCTGTCTTCAGCATGTAGGTCAGTACGCCGGGCTGCAGGCCGGTCGTATAGGAATTCAGCAGGAAGAACAGCGGCTCGTCGGATAGAAGCTCTCTGCAGAGCAGGAGCAGCGGGTAAATGGTCTCCTCGATTTTCCATATCTCGCCTTTCGGACCACGGCCGTATGAGGGCGGATCCATAATGACGGCGTCGTATTTGTTTCCGCGGCGAATTTCCCGCTGGACAAATTTCGTACAGTCATCCACGAGCCATCTCACGGGACAATCCGCAAGATGTGAGCTTTCGGCATTTTCCTTAGCCCATGTTACCATACCCTTGGAAGCATCGACGTGTGTGACGGATGCACCTGCTGCGAGAGCCGCGCAAGTCGCTCCGCCGGTGTAGGCAAAAAGGTTCAGGACTTTGACCGGACGTCCCGCTTCCCGGATCAGTTTCCCGAACCAGTCCCAGTTGGCAGCCTGCTCCGGGAACAGACCTGTGTGCTTGAAACTGAAGGGCTTCAGGTTGAAGACAAGATCTCCGTATGTGATCTGCCATGTCTTCGGCAGATCGAAAAACTCCCAGCTTCCGCCGCCCTTGGTGCTTCGATGGTAATGACCGTTAGGATTCTTCCAGCCTTTGTGAGTCTTATCTGTCTGCCAGATGACCTGCGGGTCCGGCCTGATCAGGGTGAAGTCTCCCCATCTCTCGAGCTTTTCCCCGTTCGATGTGTCTAATACTTTATAATCTTTCCAGTCATCGGCTATCCACATAAATGTGCCTCCATACTATAACAGGATTGTGGGAGTGCGTAAGCACGGTATTACATGATTTTATTCCTCATAGCGCAATCCTCGTGACGCAAGTCTGTGATATACGCGCAAGGTGAACATTCGTATTCATAGCGCAATCCTCGTGACGCAAGTCTGTGATATGCGCGCAAGGTGACGTTCGTTATTTGATGAATTGTTGTTTTAGTATAGGAAAGAAAAATGAAAGTGTCAACCGTAAGTGTCCCATCCGCTTAATGTTAACGGAAATCTGCATCGGAAATCAAAACCCGTGTATTTCAGGACGCTCATTATGGTATATTATATTTAGTGGGATGTGTGAAAAAGAATCACATTTTTCATACATGATGTTGCGTTCAAGACAGCTTAAGGAGAAAGCCATGAAATACTATCTTAATAAGACGAACTATTGTGATTTTGATACGTTCGAGCTGAATAAGCTTGAAGGACGGTCTTACTTTATTCCGTATCCGTCCAGAACAGAAGCTGATAAAGTTCTGCCTAAAGAAAAGCGTTATCGTTCAGAGAAAGTCATGTGCCTGAACGGCGACTGGGATTTCAAGTTCTACCCGAGACCTGCCGAACTGCCGGATGTGCTGGAGACGGATTCGGTCAGGTTCGATACCATTGATGTCCCGTCATGCTGGCAGTTCAGAGGCTATGACCATCCTTTCTATGTCAATATACGATATCAGTTCCCTTACGATCCGCCCGTCATTCCGGCTGAGGAAAAGGTCGGCAAGGTTTTTTCGTGGATCGGCGTGGACCAGGCCCTAAAGATGCGTCGCAAGGATCCGGGAGAACAATACAACTTTGTGGGTGTCTACCGTAAAAAAATTGATATTGAGGACACGGATAAAAATTATGTTATTTCCTTTTTGGGGGTTGCGAGCTGTCTTGATCTGTATGTGAACGGGTCATTTGTCGGCTATTCCGAAGGAGCTCACAACACTGCGGAATTTGATCTTACGGAGTATCTCGAAAAAGGTGAAAATGAGCTTGTTGCCGTTGTTCATCGCTGGTGCAACGGCACCTACCTGGAGTGTCAGGATATGTTCCGGAACAACGGCATTTTCCGTGATGTTCTTCTGAGAGTCTCCGATTCCGGAGATTTCTGGGATATTAAGGCGGTCACGAAAAAAGCGGGGGGAAGGTACAGTCTGACACTTACGGCAAAGACCCTGTCCGAGACCTCTGTGACATTCACGTTGGAGGGAAATGGTCTCGTAAGGAACGAGACTGTGCAGACACAGGGGAAGTTTGCTTCGGTCACATTTGAAGATCTGGAAGTTACGGAGTGGAATGCCGAGGATCCCGTCTTATATGATGTTTATTTCGAGACGCAGACATCCTGCGTGAAGGAGAGAATCGGTTTCAAGTCCGTGAAGATACACAGAGATGTATTTTATCTGAACGGACATAAGATCAAGTTCCACGGAGTCAACCATCACGACACGAGCCCGACTAACGGCTATACGCTGACCCCGGACGAGATCGAGAGAGACGTGAAGTTGTGCAAAGAATTCAATATTGATACCATCCGCACGTCTCATTATCCTCCGGATCCGCTGCTTCTTGAGCTGGCTGATGAGCTCGGAATTTATATCGTGGATGAGAATGATCTGGAGACGCACGGTACATTTGCCCATCAGCTGCCTCCTACATATAATTCCATCAGCGACGATCCGAAATGGGAGCCGAGATATCTGGACCGCATCACGAGACTCTACCAGCGCGACAAGATGCACGCCAATACATGCATCGTCATGTGGTCGCTCGGAAATGAGGCGGGCGGATATCACAACACGGATGTGATGTACGACTATCTGAGGGCTCAGTCGGCGATACCCGTTCACTATGAGAGCGCAATTCACTGCAAGAGACAGGCTTATGACGTGGGAAGCGAGATGTATCCGAGCGTGCAGATGGTCCACGACGTGGGAGAGCACAGGAGAAAGCAGAAACGTCTCAATGACCGGCCGTATTTCATGTGCGAATACGCGCATGCGATGGGCGTCGGTCCCGGCAACACCGAAGCCTACTGGCAGGAGATTTATAATTACGATAATCTGATGGGCGGATGCGTCTGGGAGATGGTGGATCACGCCGTTCTTCACGACGACGGCAGTTACACCTACGGAGGAGATCACGGAGAGTGGGAACACGACGGAAACTTCTGCGTGGACGGTATGTTCTATCCGGACCGCAGGCCTTCGACGGGGGCGGAGATCATCAGATTCATTTACAGGCCGATCCGGGTGAGCTATGTGACCGGGGACGTATTTGAGTTCTTTAATACGACAGCATTTTCGGAAGGACACAGATATCATCTTAGCTTTCAGTGGAATGACGGCACGGAGACAAACCTCAAGGTCGCCCTGGCTCCTCTTGGCAGAGTGAAGAGCAGAGTACCGCTGGGAAGCACTGTTGACGGAAATCTTTCCGCAATTGTGAGGGTCGAGGATACGAAGACCGGGAAGATCGTCTCGGAGGAACAGATCGTGATTTCAGAGAAGGTTCCCGGAGCGCCTGCCTCGAAAAAGATAACGGAGGACTGCGTGGTGGCAAACGGAACATTTGCCTTAGCGCTGCCCGGAGGACATACGCTGATTTCCGCCGAACAGTCGACACTTCTCTACCGTGCGGCGACGGATAACGATGTGGATCAGGCATTCCATAACACTATGGAGCCGTATTTCGAGCAGACGGAGGAGGTGCTGTCAAGCGAAAGGACTTCCAACGGGTACAAGGTAGTGACTAAGATATCCAATAAGGAGGCGAAGTTCCTGGTCACGGATGTTTACGAGGGCTCATCCGAGGGGATTCTTGTGACCAGTACGATTCATTGCACATCCGGTCACGGGATATTGCCGCGTTTCGGTAAGTGTTTCCGGCTGGATGAGGTATTCGATAAGGTTACTTACACCGGGCGTGCGGGTGAGAGTTACTGTGATATGAAGGAGCAGTTCCCGATCCGCGAGGTGTCCTGCACCGTGGCGGATATGACCGAGCCGAACATCAAGCCGCAGGAGAGCGGCAACCGGTGCGACTGTACGGTGGCGTCCGTCTCAGACGGCCGGACGGTGGTGACTTTCAGGGCGGTTGACAGGCCGTTCGAGCTGGCGATCAAGCCTTACACGGACAAAGCGCTCTTTACTATGCGTCATCGAAGCGACGAGATTCGGACGGGTACTTATGTTACGATGCAGGCTTTCCAGCAGGGGATCGGCACAGGGGCGTGCGGTCCGGGCGTGATGCCGGAGTACCAGTATTCGGCGAGAGAGGATTACGAGCTCAGGTTCCTGATACAGGCTCACTGATTATCGGGGATAACCAATCGGGGACGGTTCTTAACGATTAAGAACCGTCCCCGATTGGCGCGCGACTGGCGTTCCCGACTGGTGTGTCCCCGACTGGCGCCCATCACAAAGATTGACACGACTTGTCTGTTGACGTAAAATATAGCTACTATGGGCATATTCTTCGCACTTTTGCCCGGCGGACCGCATTCTGAGACCAAGGCTGAAGCCGCTCGCAGCATGTCTCCGCCGGAGAAAGCCAACATGGAATTATTGTTGTGAACTCACATTTATGCACAGAAAACACATACCGCATGCCCGTAGTGAGGAGGATATTATGAGAAAATACAGAGACATGAGTCGTGAGGAACTCGAAATAGAGCTTGCTGCTCTCGAGAGAAAATTCGAAGCCGTCAAAGCCAAGAAACTTAAACTGGATATGTCAAGAGGGAAGCCTTCCAGAGCACAGCTTGAACTTTCCAACGGTATGATGAATGTCCTGAATTCCGATGCTTACTTTAACGATGAGACCGGAACGGACTGCAGAAACTACGGAATCCTTACGGGCATCCCGGAAGCCAAGCGCCTTATGGGAGAAATGTCGGAAGTCGATCCCGATTCGATTATTATCTGCGGAAACTCATCGCTCAACGTCATGTTCGATATGATCGCCCACTCATTCTCACACGGAGTATGCGGGAGCAAGCCGT
>CAMYVI010000052.1 GCA_947302185.1 uncultured Lachnospiraceae bacterium | reverse complement strand
GATGGGAATGAATTTCCGGATTGACAGAATTCTCGTCTGGCAGAATCCGGAGAAATACAGCGCGAGCGGCGGATATCAGATCATGCAGGGATTATATGCAATCGGCAGCGGCGGTTTTTTCGGAAAAGGGCTCGGAAACAGCATGCAAAAGCTCGGGCCGATTCCGGAAGCACAGAATGATATGATTTTTCCGATCATTATCGAAGAACTCGGGATATTCGGAGGAGTCATTATACTGATTCTTTATCTGTATCTGCTCTACAGGCTTATGTTCATTGCACAGAACGCTCCGGACGAATACGGGACGCTTATGGTGGCAGGGGTCTTTGCTCACGTATCGGTTCAGGTGATTTTCAATATCTGCGTCGTGCTCAATCTGATTCCGGCAACGGGAGTCACTTTGCCGTTTATCAGTTATGGCGGTACCTCTGTCTTTTTCCTGATGATGGAGATTGCAATCGCGCTGTCTGTTTCGAGAAATATTCACCAGGGTCGCAAGATTGAGCGGGATCTCTGGGGAGATGTTGTTGATGCCTGAGCCGGCCAACGTTCGGAACGATATTCATTTTACGCAGTAAGACGAATGTCACCTTTCGCGCGTATCTCACGAATGAAGTTATGAGTATTACGCGATGAAGAGATTGTACTCACGATGAAGACGAATGACACGTTTCGCGCGTATTATAGACTTACGTCACGAGTATTGCGCGATGAAGAATAAAACTACAAGGAGTAATATCATGACTGTAAAAACCAGATTTGCACCAAGTCCTACCGGCAGAATGCACGTCGGTAATCTTCGCACGGCACTCTACTCATATCTTATCGCCAAACACGCCGGCGGCAGCTTCATGCTCCGTATAGAAGATACCGATCAGGAACGTTTCTATGAGGGCGCTCTTGATATCATCTATAAGACACTGGAGCACGCGGGTCTGGATTTTGACGAAGGACCGGACAAAGACGGCGGAGTCGGACCGTATGTACAAAGCGAGAGATGCAAGGCAGGCATTTACATGGAGTACGCTAAGAAGCTTATTGAGAGCGGCAATGCATATTATTGCTTCTGTACAAAAGAACGTCTGGAATCGCTTAAGACCGTGATCGCCGGAAAAGAGATCTCCGTTTACGACAAACACTGCCTGTATCTTTCAAAAGAGGAAATCGAGGCAAATCTGTCAGCAGGCATTCCTTATGTCATCCGCCTGAATGTTCCCGGGGAGGGCACGACAACATTTACGGATGAGATATATGGTGACATTACTGTCGACAACAGAGAACTGGATGATATGATTCTGATCAAGTCCGACGGTTACCCGACATATAATTTTGCAAACGTTGTCGACGATCACCTTATGGGTATCACTCATGTCGTCCGCGGAAACGAGTATCTCTCTTCCAGCCCCAAGTACAATCTGCTGTATCAGGCTTTCGGCTGGGAAGTACCCATATATGTACATTGTCCGCTTATCACAGACGAGAACCATGCCAAGCTCTCCAAAAGATCCGGACATTCCTCATTTGAGGACCTGTTGGACCTCGGTATCCTGCCGGAAGCGATTGTTAATTATGTTGCGCTTCTCGGATGGAGCCCGGAAGGAAATGAGGAAATCATGACACTGAAGGAGCTCGTTGAAAAGTTCGATTACAGAAAAATCAACAAGAGTCCTGCTGTCTTTGACATGTCAAAACTTCGCTGGATGAACGGTGAGTATATTAAGAACATGGATGAGGAGCGTTATCTTGAGATGGCACTTCCTTACGTGGAGAAGACTGTCTCGATCGTTGAGGATAAGAGAGCCCTGGCAGATCTTGCCAAGAGCAGGATCGAGACGTTTGAGGATATACCGGAACTGCTGGGATTCTTTGAGAAAGTTCCGGAGTACGATGTTTCCATGTATGTACATAAGAAGATGAAGACGACAATTGAGCTTTCCTCTGAAGTCCTGGCGAAAGTGCTCCCTGTCCTCGAAGAGAACGAAGATTACTCTAACGATGCCCTTTATCAGCTTCTGGTGTCGTTCGCCAAGGAGAACGGTTATAAGAACGGTCAGGTCATGTGGCCGGTCAGAACGGCGGTATCCGGCAAGGCCCAGACACCGGGAGGGGCTACGCAGCTCATGGAGCTCCTCGGAAAGGATGAGTCTCTTGCGAGAATCCGTGCCGCTATCGCAAAATTAAGTGTATGAGCAAATGCGTATGCCGGATATACCGGATAAATCTGGGGATGCGTGAAGCAATGTCTTGTGGAGACAGACTCGTCTCTGAGGGGAATTTAGCTTCCGAAGGCAGGAACTTCAGGCGGAGGTACAGGAATTCCGGTATGTTCTCGAATATGGAGATCAGCCGGATAGGTTACGAATTTCTGCCTATGGCAGCAGAGGATTTCATGGTGACATGCCTTGAAAGACCTGCTGCTGAAACAGATTTTGAGATCGGCAGAGAGGAGTTCGGAAAGCCTTATTTCCTGCATTTTCCGGATATAGAATTTAATATCAGCAACTCCGGTGACTGGATTCTCATGGCTCTGTCTACAGAAAAAGTCGGAATCGACATTCAGGAGATCACGGATATTCCTTTGGATAAAGTTGCTAAAAGGGTGTTTCCGCCGGATGAGTATGAGACATTTATGAAGATGGATGATCAACGGGATTTCTTTTTCAGGGAGTGGGTACTCAGGGAGAGCTATGTAAAATGGACGGGCGAGGGACTGATACGAGATATGAGAACTCTGCCTCACGATGCATGGCAGGCTGTCCTCCCCGCTTTTGACGGTTATAAGGCTGCAATTACTGCGGCAAGACCTCTTTCATGTGAGAATGTGGAGGTTCAATACGACAGACAGAAAGGGTTTATATGGACGAAATAAGGAAACGCCGGACATTCGCAATCATTTCACACCCGGATGCCGGCAAGACCACTCTGACAGAAAAGTTTCTTCTTTACGGCGGAGCAATCAATCTTGCCGGTTCCGTAAAGGGTAAAGCGACTGCCCGACACGCCGTTTCCGACTGGATGGAAATAGAAAAGCAGAGAGGTATTTCTGTTACATCTTCGGTTCTGCAATTTAATTACGGCGGATTCTGCATCAATATCCTGGATACGCCGGGGCATCAGGATTTCTCTGAAGATACTTATCGTACACTGATGGCAGCTGATTCCGCAGTAATGGTTATCGACGGAGCAAAGGGTGTTGAGGCTCAGACGAGAAAGCTGTTCAAGGTATGCGCGCGCAGACATATTCCGATTTTCACTTTCATTAACAAGATGGACCGTGAGGCGCGTGATTCGTTCGAACTTGTCGATGAAATTGAGCATGAGCTCGGTATACCCTGCTGTCCTGTCAACTGGCCCATCGGTTCCGGTAAGGGCTTCAAGGGTGTTTATGACAGGGAGTCCGAAAAACTTCTGATCTTCCATGACACTCAGAAAGGTACGAAGGAAGGCGAGATCGAAGAAATTTCGATGGACGACGATTCCTGTCGTTCATTTGTCACGGAAGAAGAGGAGGAGTTGCTGCGGGAGGAACTTGAGCTTCTCGACGGGGCTTCTGCCGAGTTCGATCAGGATGAGGTCAGCCGCGGCAGATTATCACCGGTATTTTTCGGATCGGCCCTTACAAATTTCGGCGTTGAGACATTCCTTCAGCATTTCCTGAAGATGACGAATTCCCCGCTGCCCCGAATGTCAGACGCGGGGTTGATCGACCCGATTGAGCATGATTTCTCTGCGTTCGTATTCAAGATCCAGGCCAATATGAATAAGAACCACAGAGACCGCGTTGCGTTCATGAGAATTGTTTCAGGGCACTTTGATGCAAACATGGAAGTATACCATGTACAGGGCAGAAAGAAAGCCAGGCTGTCCCAGCCTCAGCAGATGATGGCAGATGACCGTCATGTTGTTTCGGAAGCATGGGCGGGAGATATCATAGGCGTATTCGATCCGGGCATTTATTCGATCGGAGACACGGTCTGCATGCCCGGTAAGGATTTTAAGTTCGGAGGCATTCCGACATTTGCACCCGAACATTTTGCGAGAGTCCGACAGATGGACACGATGAAGCGCAAGCAGTTCACAAAGGGAATAGAAGAGATTGCCCAGGAAGGTGCTATTCAGGTATTCCAGGAGTTTCACACCGGCATGGAGGAAATAATAGTCGGTGTGGTAGGCGTGCTGCAGCTTGATGTTCTCAGGTTCAGGCTGGAGAGTGAATACAAGGTCGATATACGTATGGAATCCCTTCCCTATGAAGTAATCAGATGGATCGAAAATCCGCTGGAGGTCGACGTGGAGAATCTCGAGGGGACGACGGACATGAAGAAAGTCAAGGATATGCGCGGCAATCCGCTGCTGCTGTTCGAACATGAGTGGAGCGTGGGAATGACACTTGACCGAAATGACGGTCTCAGGCTGACGGAGTTCGGAGGATGGGATGCGGATGACTGAAATATGATCAGCCGCACAAATCTCCGCCGGAGCATTGTTACTCATACACAGGTACGTGAGGATGCGCAGAGATTCGGTTTGAAATTATGTCAGCTGACGCTGATCCGAATCCCGTGCCAAATCCCGCGGGCAAGACTTGAATTCCTTGAGGAGGGAGAAAAATGGCAGAGGGCAGAAATACTTATACAATCAGAGATGACGGAGGAGTAAGCACCGTGAAAATAGCGGAGGATGTAGTTGCAATTATCGCCGGGATGGCGGCGACGGAAGCCAAGGGTGTTACATCTCTTGCCGGAAATATTACAAATGACAGTATACCGAAAAAAGGTGCCAAATCTCTTGCAAAGGGCGTCAGAATCGAAGTTGACGAGGAGAATAAGGTAAAGGTCGACCTGTCTCTCACGATCGGGTACGGTTACAGCATTCCGGAAGTGGCGAGGGATGTTCAGGAACGTGTAAAGAGCGGTATTGAATCCATGACCGGCATGGAAGTCACGGAAGTAAACATTTCTGTCGGCGATGTTGAGATGGAAAACGCGGACTGAGAGGGAAATTACTTGAAAAGAAGAGAATTAAGAGAACATCTTTTTAAAATGGTATTTATCTTTTCCTTCACTCCGGAAAAGGATATGGATGAG
The DNA here is from genome assembly GCA_947302185.1 of uncultured Lachnospiraceae bacterium. The sequence goes on along the minus strand of CAMYVI010000052.1, from coordinate 7,162 downwards.
CAGATCGATCTGTATCTGGACGGAATAGAGAACATCAGGGAGAGTGACAGAGAATATCTCAGGAATCGCTGCTGCGCTGTGCATGAGCATATCGACGAAATAGATTCGCTGCTGGATCGGACAGCGAAAGGATGGACTACAGACCGTTTTGCCAGTGCCGATCTTGCAATCCTGCGTGTAGCCTGCTATGAGATGCTTTTCGACGATAACATACCGGAAGGCGTTGCGATCAATGAAGCATGAGAGATATTTATTCGGTAGGTCAGATAAACAGATATATCAGAGGAATGTTCAGACAGGACATTCTTCTTCAGGGAGTCTTTGTCCGAGGTGAGGTATCGAATTTGAAATACCACACCTCCGGACATATTTACTTTTCTCTAAAGGATCAGTCGGGAACACTGTCATGCATTATGTTCGCCGGAAACAGGAGAGGTCTCACTTTTCGGATGAAAAACGGCGATAATGTAATTTGCAGCGGTTCGGTAGACGTCTACGAAAAAGGCGGAAGCTATCAGCTTTACGCCAGTGAGATCCGTCTTGAGGGCGCAGGCCTTCTCTATCAGAAATTCATCGAGCTCAAGAAAGACCTCGAGGAGATGGGCATGTTCGACAGCCGCTACAAGCAGCCGGTGCCGAAATATGCAATGAGAATCGGGGTCGTCACAGCGCCGACCGGCGCGGCTATCAGGGATATTCAGAACATTTCTTTCAGAAGGAATCCATATGTACAGATCTATCTGTATCCGGCACTCGTTCAGGGAGAGGGAGCGGCGGCGTCAATTGTTCGCGGCATCCGTACTCTGGATGCTTTTGGTGTGGATGTAATGATAGTAGGAAGAGGCGGAGGTTCAATTGAAGATCTGTGGGCTTTCAATGAGGAAGAGGTAGCCCGTGCTGTTTTTGAATGCGGAACACCTGTTATTTCCGCGGTAGGACATGAGACAGATACGACAATTACAGATTATGTTGCAGATCTCAGAGCTCCGACACCGTCGGCAGCTGCGGAGATAGCGGTATTTGATTACAGAAAATTCACCTCTGACCTGGAGATGATCCAGAAGGCTATGAACCGCAGTATAAGCCGAAAAATGACAGCAGCCCGAGGTCGTATCGAGAAATATGGGATACAATTGGAGAACGGTACGAAAAAGCGGCTTTCAGATGCCAGGAATGATATCAGGTATTATAAAGCACATCTATCTGCCAGGAGTCCGTCGAGCCTGATAAATGAGAAGAGAAGATTTCTGGCGGATTCGCAGATTCACATGGAGGACACCGTTAAAAGGCGCATAGAGAATGCCAGGAGAATGCTTCTGGCATATTCTGCCGATCTTACTCAAGGTCAGCATGATATCATGAATGATCGTAAAATGAGATTCGGGATTCTTATCGAAAGATTCCGCGGTCTGAATCCGTTAGACCGATTAAGGCAGGGATACTCCTATGTTACGGATCAAAACGGCAGAAATATCAGAAAAATAGAGGATGTGGAGAACGGCGGCAGTATCCGCGTGATCGTTACGAACGGAAACATTATGGCTAAAGTCAGCAGCACAGAGAAAAACTCTGACGGATACTCAGAATCCTGCAGGAGGATATATGACTGAAGAAAAGAAAGAAATAACAATAGAGGAAAGTTTTGCCAGACTAGAAGGCATGGTGAAGGCACTTGACAGCGATGAGATCACACTCGAGGAGTCGTTCAAACTTTATGAGGAAGGCATGAAACTCATCAAAGACGTGAGCGAAAGAATAGATCTTGTCGAGAAGAAAATAAAAGTATTAGAGTCTCAGGGAACGACGGAGGAGTTCGAATGAAAAAAAGGCTGGATGTCCTGCTTGTTGAAAAGGGACTGGCTTCTTCCCGCGAGAAGGCTAAAGCTGTCATCATGGCAGGAACAGTTTATGTAGACGGGAGAAGAGAGGACAAAGCGGGAAGTTCGTTTGAAGAAACTCTTCCGATTGAAGTCCGGGGTACTGCCCTCAGGTATGTGAGCCGCGGAGGACTTAAACTTGAGAAAGCCGTGGAGTCATTTTCTCTGGATCTGAAAGGCAGAAAGTGTCTGGATGTCGGGAGTTCGACCGGAGGTTTCACCGACTGCATGCTTCAGAACGGCGCGGAACATGTTATCGCAATCGATGTCGGGCGTGGTCAGCTTGACTGGAAACTTCGAAATGATCCGCGCGTAACATGTATGGAGAAGACTAATATACGCTATGTCAAACCGGAAGACATAGCGTATGAAGCGGATTTTTCAAGTATAGATGTCAGTTTTATATCACTGGTAAAAGTATTGACCCCTGTCAGGAATCTTTTGCGGGAAGACGGGAGAATTGTGTGTCTTATCAAGCCACAGTTCGAAGCGGGGCGTGAAAAGGTCGGAAAACACGGTGTTGTCCGCGATAAAAAGGTCCATATTGAGGTGATTCAGAAGGTGCTCGATTATGCCTCGGAGATCGGATTTGCGATTCTCGGCCTAGATTACTCACCGATAAAAGGGCCGGAGGGCAACATTGAATATCTGGCGTATCTCGAGAAAAGGGATATCGGGGACGAGGGATCCGCACCGGATGAAACTATGATCGGAAATGTTGTTGAAACGGCGCATTGCAGGCTGGATAAAACGGAAACAGCAGCAGGTGCAGGCGATAAATAACGTATTAATGTACACGGTATGAAGACCCAAAGGTCCACGACCGGAAAGACAGCGGGTAACAGAATGAAAAGATTTATGATTCTGCGCAATACAGAAAAGGACAAAAGAGGGAGTTTCACCAAAAAGGTAGTTGAATATCTCACCGAGAGAGGTGCAACGTGCTGCGTCAGTGATGACGGGATGGATATAACGAATATAAACGAAGACGTAGACTGTGTAGTCGTACTCGGAGGTGACGGAACTCTTCTTCGGGCAGCAAAAAAGGTCGTGGACAGGCAGATACCTCTTTTCGGTATCAATCTCGGAACACTAGGCTATCTTGCCGAGGTGAATCGGCGCGGAGCGGAAAGCGCCATGGATTGCCTTCTTGAAGATCGATTTTCTATTGAGAAAAGGATGATGCTTCAAGGGGTGATTGTGCATAACAACGAAGTGATTGCCAGGGATATTGCGCTCAATGACGTTGTCATTGTACGTCAGGGTCATCTGCGTGTCGTGAACTTTATGAATCATGTCAATGACGCCTACCTGAATTCATACAAGGCGGACGGCGTAATCCTTGCTACTGCTACGGGGTCCACCGGATACAGCCTTTCCGCCGGGGGGCCGATTGTATCACCGGAAGCGGAAGTTATTCTCATGACGCCGGTGTCACCGCATACTCTTAATACAAGAAGCATAGTCTTCCAGAGTTCGGAAACGATAACCGTAGAGATCGGTCAGGGAAATATTGCCGGTATCGCGGAGGCAAATGTTTCTTTCGACGGAGATGCATATATCTCCGTAGGTGCCGGGGACCGGGTCATTGTGGAGCGCGCGGAGAAGCAGACAAATATCATTAAGATAAGTGATATCAGTTTTCTGGAGGTACTGCGGCAGAAAATGGCGGGAAACTGAATTCTGTCTGTATGCGTTTATTTACGGCCGATAACCCGGCCTTTTATCGAACATGATTTGGCCGCTGCAGCGGGATATATCACTGTGCGGAGGTAGTTACATGAAAAATGCCAGACATGAGCAGATTCTGCTGCTGATTGAAAAATATGAAATAGAGACGCAGGAGGAATTGGCGGAACGACTGAATAAGGCCGGATTTACGGTGACTCAGGCGACCGTTTCCAGAGATATCAGACAGCTTCAGCTCAGGAAAATTCCCTCTGCCGACGGAAAACTTAGGTATGCCGTCGGTTCCGCAGGCAATGCGGATTTGAGCCAGAAATATAAGAGAGTGCTTGAAGATGCTTTTGTGTCTGCCGAGAATGCCGGAAATATCGTCGTAGTACGTACTGTTTCCGGCATGGCTATGGCGGCTGCAGCGGCTATCGACAGTCTGGACTGGAGAGAAGTTCTGGGGTGCATAGCAGGCGACGATACGATTATGATAGTCGTACGGGCGCCGGAATCGGCACCTGAGATTATTGCAAGAATACGATCTATTTCCAAACCGTCTCACCGGGGAGACTGAACGATTACCTTAAGTTCAAGAATATGCGAACGTTGGGAGGTACAGAATGCTCAGAAATCTGCATATCAGAAATCTTGCTCTGATTCGGGAAATCGACGTCGATTTTTCGGAGGGGCTCAACATACTAACCGGTGAGACCGGAGCAGGCAAGTCTATTATAATTGATTCTATTTCGATGGCTCTCGGAGGAAAAGCCACGAGAAGCCTTCTGAGGGAGGATGCTCCGTTCGGACTGGTAGAACTGCTGTTTGAGATCAATGATCCTGAAACGCTTGCCCTGCTTGAACAATACGGCGTTATTCCGGAAGAGGAAGGCGTTATTTATATTTCTCGGAAAATACAGGGGAATCGCAGCATCTGCAGGATCAACGGCGAGACGCGTCCTGCGGCTGAGATCAGAGAATGTGCATCACTGCTTCTTGACATTCATGGTCAGAGTGAGCATCAGAAACTTCTTCGGAGCGAGCATCAGCTGGAGCTTCTTGATTTATACGGACGCGACGAGCTCCTTTCACTGAAAAAGGATGTTGCGGAAAAATACAGAGTGTATCATGAACTAAAGAAAAGGATGGGGAGCGAGGAGCTCAGTGAGGAGGAGCGTCTGCGAAAAATGTCCTTTCTGGAGTTTGAAATCAACGAGATCGAGGAGGCTGATCTTCATTCCGGCGAGGATGAGGAGCTTGAAAAGAAATACAGAAAACTTGCAAATGCCCGCAAGATCGTTGTTGCTGCAGGCAATGCGCATGAGCTGACCGGATATGACAATCCCGAAAGTGCGGGCGAAACGATCGGCCGTGCGTCCGGGATGCTTGAAAATGTGAGCGAGTATGATGAACAGATAGAAGAACTTCGCGAAAGGCTCTCTGAAATAGAGGATCTTCTGAATGACTTCAACCGTGATCTGTCTGAATATCTCGGAGAACTGAGCTTTGCGGACGAAGAGTTCGCGGAGTGTGAGGAAAGGCTCAATACAGTCAATCATCTGAAGGCAAAATACGGCAGAACGATTGACAATGTACTCTCCATTCTTGCTTCCAAGAAAGAGGAACTTGAAGAGCTTACGGATTATGAAGAAAGCAGGAGGAGACTGCGCGGGGAATTTGAACGGGCCGAGAAGGAGCTTTCCGAAGCGTGCGGGAAATTGACTGATGCGAGAAAGAAGACTGCCGCAATCTTTTCCGAGGAAGTGCACAGACAGCTGATAGACCTTAATTTTGCGAGAGCGGATTTTGATATTGCGTTCCGCGACGCCGAATATTCGGAAAAGGGAAGAGATGCGGTCGAGTATATGATTGCGACCAACCCGGGAGAGAGTTTAAGACCGCTGGGCAAGGTCGTGTCAGGCGGTGAGCTTTCCCGCATCATGCTCGGTATCAAGACAATGTTCGCTGAGGGAGACAGGACAGATACGCTGATATTCGACGAGGTAGATACCGGTATATCAGGCAGGACCGCGCAGCGTGTAGCGGAGAAAATGGCGGTCATTGCACAGGGAAGACAGGTTATCTGTATTACACATCTTCCTCAGATCGCTGCGATGGCGGATACACATTACGGAATAACTAAGGATGTAACGGATTCCTCGGCCATAACACGTATAGAGGTACTTAATGCCCGCGAATCCGCCGATGAACTTGCCAGACTGATCGGAGGAGCAGAGATTACCCGAAATACACAGAATTCTGCAAGGGAGATGCAGGAGATGTGCAGAAAGTATAAAAATAATCTGCAATCGAGATAGATGAGCAAAATGACGAAAAAAGAGATGGATTCACACAATTCGCAGTGGATTTTGTCAAAAGAGTGTTTTATAATGAATATAAGTTATAGGCAATATTAACAACCAGGGAGGTTGGGAAAAAGATGAAAAACATACTTTTTGTAGCATCAGAGGTAATGCCGTTCATTAAGACAGGCGGTCTCGCAGACGTAGTAGGTTCTCTCCCGAAATGTATTGACAGAAAGTACTTCGACTGCAGAGTCATTTTGCCGATGTATTCCTTCATGAATCAGAAATGGAAAGACATGCTGGAGTACAAGACACATTTTTACATGGATTTCAATTGGAACAGCTATTATGTCGGCGTTATGGAGTGCGAACTGGACGGTGTCCATTTCTACTTCATCGACAATCAGGACTTCTTTACCTGCGACAAGCCGTATGCAGGTATGCCGTATGATATCGGACGTTTTGCATTCTTCAGCAAAGCCGCGCTGTCAATTCTTCCTTCAATTGAGTTCCGTCCTGACATCATTCACTGCCATGACTGGCAGACCGGCCTTATTCCGGTTTATCTGAATGACGCATTCCAGGCTAATGAGTTCTATCGCGGAATCAAAACAATCATGACGATCCACAACCTGAAATTCCAGGGCGTATGGGATGTGAAGACCATGAAGGATATCATAGGTCTTCCGGACTATTACTTCACACCTGATAAGCTTGAGTTCAACCGTGACGCCAATATGCTCAAGGGCGGTCTTGTATATGCCAATGCAATCACAACCGTTTCCAAGACATATGCGGAAGAAATCAAGATGCCTTACTATGGTGAAGGTCTTGACGGTCTTATGCGTGCGCGCAGCAACGACCTTCGCGGTATTGTAAACGGTATTGACTATGAAGACTGGGATCCGAAGAAAGATCAGCTCATTGCTGCTAACTACAGTGCGGATGATTTCAAGAAGATCAAAGTCAAGAATAAGACAGCTCTTCAGGAAGAGCTTGGCCTCACTGTCGATCCCAACGCGATGCTTATCGGTATTGTTTCCCGTCTGACAGACCAAAAGGGATTTGACCTGATTGCATACGTAATGGATGAGCTTTGCCAGGATGCCGTTCAGTTCGTCATTCTCGGAACCGGTGAGGAGAGATATGAGAATATGTTCCGTCATTTCGAGTGGAAATACGGCGGAAGAGTTTCCGCACAGATCTTCTACAATGAGGCTCTCGCTCATAAGATCTATGCTGCAAGCGATGCGTTCCTTATGCCGTCTCAGTTCGAGCCGTGCGGACTTTCCCAGCTGATTTCTCTGC
>CAMYVI010000051.1 GCA_947302185.1 uncultured Lachnospiraceae bacterium | reverse complement strand
TTTAGCACTTATTCTTGTACATAGCAGGCATTTGAGAATTGATCAGATATTTTAAATGTTACAATATTGTTTAATCTAATAATAAAGCATTAAGAATTTTTACGATTAATAAAATATTAACGGAAATAAATGGCTTTATGATATAATTCAGCACGGTAAGGATTTTGTATATCCCTACCGTGTTTTTTATTCTTTATCGCGTAATAACCGTGATACTGTTAATGTGTTTACGTATATTTTATGCATAATTATCCGCAAAGGGGAGTAGGATTAATTTATGAGTAATAATATGAATGATTCAGCATTGAATAAGGGGACAGGCGAGGCTGCGGAAAAATGGTACAGAAGCCGTAAGTTCTGGATGGGACTGCTGATTTTTTTCCTTGGTTATGCAGCTTTATACATACTGTTTGCTCAGCAGTACCGAACAAAGTATTTTCAGGGAACTTATATCAATGGAGAGGATGTAAGTCTGAAAACCGTGGACGAAGTTGAGGAAATGATCCGCTCAAAAGTTGAAGATTATGAGCTTACTGTAACTTTCCGCGGTAACAAAGATCATACTATAAAGGCAGAAGATATCGGTTACCACTATGTTTCCGATAATCATTCTCAAAAAATACTGGATGATCAGAAGATTTACGAATGGGTACGCGGCCGTCTGGGTGAGACTTTTGAGTATACGGTCAGCGAGGATTATGCTTTTGACGAGGAGCTGCTCCGCAAAGTCGTCTACGGCTTCCCGGAATTTGCAGAGAAGAATCAGAAAGCGCCTACCAACGCATACCTTAATCTCAAAGATGACAATTCGTTTGAAATAGTCAAGGAGACACAGGGAAACAAACTCAAGATGGATGAAGCGTTCAACATGATAAAAGAATCTGTGAACGGTACAGTCACAAAAGTGAGCTTTGTGGAAAATCCTGAGGTGTATGAAGCTCCGACTGTTTATGCGGACAACCCTGACCTTAACGCGGGTCTGCAGTATCTGAATAGCTTTCTTTCCAGCAGGATCGTGTATGATCTTCCTACAGGCGAACAGCAGGTGCTTGACCGAACGACTCTCAAAGACTGGGTCACAAGACAGGATAACGGATATTATTATCTGGATCCCGATAACATCAGGAACAAGAGTGCAGAATACATCGGTGCAATTGCTGCGAAAATTGACGACGTTCACAATACAAGAAACTTTTCGTCGACGAACAGGGGGACAATTGAACTTTCCTGCCCGAGATGGGGACGCGAAGTAGATCAGGAAGCGGAGACTGATCAGCTTGTATCTGACCTTGATAACAGTGCTACGGCTGAGAGAGAGCCGGCGTATTCACTGAATAATATGATTGACGAGAACTTCGGCGGAAATTATATCGAAGTCGATCTGATCAATCAGACTGTTTATGTGTATCAGGACAACTCGATTATTTTTGACTGTCCCTGTGTATCAGGCACAAACTCGGTTCCTTCAAGAAGAACTGTTACAGGCGTTTATTCAATCTATTCGAAAGAAAGAAACAGAACGCTCAAGGGAGCGCCCGGTCCTGACGGAACGCCTTCATACACATCATTTGTCAATTTCTGGATGCCGTTTTACGAGGGATATGGTCTTCATGACGCTCCGTGGAGAGGCTCATTCGGAGGCTCTATTTACCAGTCCAGCGGTTCTCATGGATGTGTAAATCTTTCTTACGGTTCGGCTGAAACTATCTGGAACACCTGTGAAGTAGGAACTCCGGTCATTGTATTCTAACGGTAGATCAGTGAGTTAAAGAAAGGGCTGTCGCTGTACTCCGAATGCATGTTTCTGGCAGAAAAACTTCTGCCGAAAATGTAATTCGGATGGAGCGACAGCCAAATTTATTCTTCATCGCGCAATACTCGCGACTTCAGTCGTGAGATACGCGCGCATGGTGACACTCGTCTTCATCGCGCAATATTCGTGATTTATCATCACTTAATACTGTCAGAAACCAGCTTGAGCAGGTCCAGAGGCCTGTCGATTACAGCATCGTAATCGTTCACGGAACCGAATCCGTAGGATGCGAATACGAACGCTGCACCGGCCTCCCGCGAGGCAGCAAGATCACCGGCTGTATCGCCGACATAAACCGGTGAATTCAAATGATACTTGTCGACAATGGCTCGGATATTGGCTGCTTTCGCAAGTCCTGTATCTCCGGGGCACAGATGATCGGTGATGTACGGAGACATACCGGTCGTTTCTAACATTATTTCTATGTATCCTGCCTGGCAATTACTGACAATAAAAAGCGGTAAGTAAGAAGAGAGGGTCTTCATTATCTCCGGCACGCCGTCGTACGGAGAGACCTTGTGGACACGCAGCCACTCGTTTTCAAGATTACATGCGTACTGCACTATTTCCACTGCCTGATTAACGGGATGATTCGGGAATAATGATGTTGCTATGGCCTCTTCTGTTTTTCCGAATTCCTTATACAGTCTTTCAGCTGTAATATGCTCATAAGGCGCTCCGTATTTTTTTGCTGCAAGGATCCATACATTGGAAACTTCTTCGGCCGAATCCCAGAGCGTACCGTCGACATCAAAAATAATCGCATCCATTATATTACTCTCCTTCAAAAACGGTTGTGACCGGCTGATACCACTGAATTGCAGAAACCGATCTAAGAGGTCTTATACAAATCTTTTTTATTGTGGAGTATATCAATGTGTTCTGATTTTGTAAAGCCATTGCTTTTATGGTATAATACGCACGGGCGTGATTTGCCCTGGAGAAAAACAAAGGATCCCTATCGCATATGGGTCTCGGAAATTATGCTGCAGCAGACGCGCGTGGAAGCGGTGCTCGGTTATTATGAAAGATTCCTCGGCACATTGCCGGATATAGATGCTCTCGCAAATTGTCCTGAAGATGAGCTTTATAAACTCTGGGAAGGATTGGGCTATTACAGCCGGGTCAGAAATATGCAGAAAGCTGCCCGGATGATCAGGGGACGGTATTTCGGAAAAATACCCGAAGAGAAGTCCGAGCTCATCAAACTTCCGGGTATCGGAGATTATACGGCGGGAGCTGTAGCGTCGATTGCTTTCGGAAGATCGGAGCCGGCTGTAGATGGCAATATTATACGCATAGCGTCAAGGCTATATATGCTGAAAACCGATTTTTCATCGGTAAAGGAAAAAAGAAATCTCACTGAATCCTTACGAAAGCTGATTTTGCCGGCAAATGAGAATTGGGGAGCTCTCAACCAGGCTTTTATGGATCTGGGAGCCGGCGTGTGCCTACCCAATGCCGCTCCGATATGTGAAAAATGTCCGGTTTCGGAGTTCTGCTGCGCCCATAAGGAAGGCGTTGAGCTCAATTTTCCGGTCAGATCTCAGAAAAAGACCCGACGTATTCTGAATATGACTGTCATGCTGATTCGTAACGGTGATAAGCTGGCCGTCCGAAAAAGACCTGAGAGCGGACTCCTTTCCGGTCTCTATGAATTTCCGAATACGGAGGGGGTGCTGGATGAGGAGAAAACCGTAAAACTTGCAGAAAGCATTACATCCTCGGAGGCACTTCGAATAAAAAGAATCCCGGATGCGAAACACATTTTTTCTCATGTTGAATGGCATATGAGAGGCTATGAGATCATCATGTCGCCGGATGAGTCTGCCGAACATGAGTCCGGAATTATATACGCGGATGCCCATGAGATTGAGAGATTATATCCGATTCCGTCGGCATTTTCTGCATTTGCCGAATATCTCAATATACAGATAGGAAAAAAGCAGCGTGTGAATTCAGAGGTATAGGGCTTTTCTGCCGCGAGTCTGCAGCGGAACTATAAGAGCCTATTCCCTGTGATATAAATATGGAGGATGACTATATGAAGATACTTACAGTGGCTGTTCCGTGTTATAACTCGGAAGCATACATGAAAAAAACGATAGATCATCTCGTTCTCGGCGGAGATGACGTGGAAGTTCTTGTGATCGATGACGGGTCAAAAGACGGAACACTTGACATCGCCAAAGATTTTGAAAAGAGATATCCGGGCATTGTCAGGGCAATACATCAGGAAAATAAGGGACACGGCGGTGCCGTCAATACCGGAATCAGAGAGGCATCCGGAGAGTATTATAAGGTTTGTGACAGCGATGATTATTTCGCTTATGATGCGTATATGAAACTTCTCGATGTTCTTCGGAAGCAGATTGAGATAAATGAAGAGCCTGATATAGTCATAACGAATTACGTCTATGACAAACAGGGCGCAAGACATAAGAAAGTAATGCGCTATAACGGTCGTTTTCCTGAAGATCGGGTATTTACCTGGAATGATATTAAGAAGCCTTTATCGATGTATCAGTATGTCCTTATGCACAGTCTTACATACAGGACTGAGCTGTTGAGAGAGAATAATACCCAGCTTCCCGAGCATTGCTTCTATGTCGACAATCTGATGGCATTCCAGCCGCTCATTTACGCAAAAACGCTCTATTATCTGAATGAAGACCTGTACATGTATTTTATCGGGCGAAACGATCAGAGCGTTAATGAGAAGGTCATGCTGACCCGCCTTGATCAGCAGCTGAAAGTCACTCATCTTATGATAGATGCTTACAGACCGGATCTGGTCACTGAAAAGAGACATATGGACCACCTGGTCCATTATATGGGCATTATGATGACGGTCTCATCCATTCTTCTGATGAGGAAGGGTACGAAGGAAGCTCTTCGCGATAAGAATAAATTATGGAAGTATCTCAGGGAAAAAGACATGAGACTTTTCCTGAGACTGAGAAGCAATATGCTTGGTCTTACGATGAACTGTCATACTCCGGTCGGAAGGGGGATGGCAATCGGAGCCTATCACCTGACTCAGTTAATATTCGGCTTCAATTAAACAGTGTTGAACAAAGAACTCCGGGCGATCACCCTGTGATCACCCGGAGTTTTTCTGTTTCAAGGCCTGCGTGGAGCGAATCATAGACTCCGCCGGTTTCACCGTCTAAGTGTATAGCGCATGGTCTTGCAGATGTAATTTTCACATCGGTACATTTTATGAACTGAAGACCTTTCAGACGTGTATGTTTGCCCGTGAAAGCAAGAGGCATAAAAGTGCAGATTTTTGCTTTTGAGATATCGCCTACGACGATGAGGTCCAACAAGCCGTCCGTTGGCTTTGCTTCCGGCGTCATCCTGACGCCGCCGCCCTCGTATTTTTGGTTCATGACTGCAACAAAGTACGCATTCGGTATATGAAAATGTCTGTCGCCGTCTGTTTCAATCATCATGTCGCAGGTGTCATAAAGTGCGATCTGTTTGAGGCAGATTGCTGCATACGTCAAATTTCCGAGACTGATTGAATTCAGAAAATCTTTTATGGGTGAATGGAGGGCTTCATGGCAGATTGCTGCGTCAAAACCGATACCGCAGCTCACCCCGAACCTTTGCTCCGGTCTGTCTTTCAGAACACCTACATCCATACTGGTATAACGCTGCGGTGACAGCACTGCCGCTATGGCAAGATCCGGAGACGAGGGAATGTGCATTCCGCGGGCGAAATCATTTCCCGAACCGCTCGGTATGACGCCGAAAGTGATGGTGCTCAGATTAGTAAGCCCGCACAAAATTTCGTGGATCGAACCGTCACCTCCGATTGCCACAACTGTGGCTTTCGGATCACGGGATGTGATAGCGTGGGCAATTTCTTTTCCGTGTCCGGGATATCTCGTGGCAAATACCTTATATTCAATCTGTTTCTTATTCAGCGTATCAACCAGGCGTGTCCAGATACTCCGGCTGCCAGATGACTGGGAACTCGGATTCAGGATGAAGTAATACATATTATCCTCCCTTGCAGCATGAATTGAGCATGTTTCTCAGCGGGAATTGTGACAGAGATACATACAGTCAAGTTTACAGCGCATTACGCAAATTTGCAATAACCTGTCATCTTTCATTTGTGCCACGGGAATTATGCATGAGAAATACGTAAATGTGAATATAAAGATAATAGTTTTGTAATATAACTGAAATATTAACAGCGTATGATTTAACAATTATATGTGATAATATATTTAAGACTATGAGTAGATATCCGCCGCAAATTGATTTGTTTCCTTGAATCGGGACTGCACAGACAGGCGGAGCATTATAGGAGAAAAAGTATGAGTAAGAAAACAATCTGCCGGGCCGGCACTCTTCTGGCTGCCGGAGTTCTTACAGTGAACTTAGGTACTGTGGCTCAGAGAGAAGTCCTGGCTGATTCCTCACAGTGGAAATCTTATTCTCTGTCAGAGAGTGAACGGGAAGATTTTCTATACGGTGATTATGATATCGAGACGGAAGACGGAAATTCAATGAAGATAACATTGAAACCGACCGAAATTCCAAAAGCAGAAGAGTTGTATGCGGAATCTGATGAGGATACAGAGTCTGAAGAGACGGATTTCTCCGATCCCCGGGAAGACTCAGATTCTTCAGATGAGGAATCTGAAGACGGAAATGAGGAATCTGAAGACGAAGATGACGAATCTGAAGGAGATTCCGAATACTCTGATGATGAATCTGATACATATGAAGCGGTCGACCGGGATGAAGACCCTGAAGAGGATCAGGAAGAGTATGACTATGTCGGAGAAGCTCCCGTTCCCGCTCCGGAAGCACCGGGTTCATCTGAAGATGAAATCTGTGACCGGGAAATCTCAGATAATTTAAATGAAGAGATTTCTGATAATGAAGGTGCTTCCGACAATGAAGGCGCTTCCGACAGTGAAGATGTCTCCTACAATGAAGGCGCTTCCGACAGTGAGGGTGTCTCCGACAATGAAGGCGCTTCCGACAGTGAAGATGTCTCCGACAATGAAGGCGTTTCCGATAATGAAGAAAACTCCGCCGATGCGGATGAAGGGTATGATTTGTATCCCGGGGAAGATGATTCTGAGACAGAAACGGAAGCATATTCCGAGGATGAAGATGAGTATGAAGCCCTTCCGGAAGAGGGTGAATCAGATGAGAGTATTGATGCTGCCGGTGATTTGACCGAATCAGAAACCGCAAATGATGATGCAGAAAACGATGACGAGAGTGAATATGTTCCGTTGCGTGATACAGATACTGTTTCATCTGATGAGAGAGATGTTCACGCTCCGGGAGCCAATTCTGTCAGTCTCACATTAAAAATGGCAAGAGTTTCAATTCCGGAGTCTGTATCGACCGACGCCGAGGAAGTATCGTCGGAGAGCGATGTACTTGAGAGTGCTGTCGGATTTGCAGTAAAACTGTTCTCGGCAGCGGATGATAATGCAGATGAGGAAGCAGTAAACGCAAATGAAGCAGCCGGAGAGACGAAAGCAGCTGATGAGACAGAAGCAGCTAAAGAGACAGAAGAAACGAAAGAGACTGTAGCAGCTGCGCGTGCTGTGACAACATCTGCTGAAAATGCCGTCATGATACCTGCCGATAAAGTCGTGCAGACTACGAAGGTCGACGGCGACGACTCTCTTGCCGGGCCGGGCGCCAATCAACTGGTCGGAGATACCGATAAGAAAACTGTAATAACTCAGAAGCCCGGCGGAAGTTCCGACAGTTCTTCGAGCACCGGTTCGGGAAATACGGACGGCGGAAGTTCAGGCAGTACATCATCCGGCAGTACATCTTCCGGTGATACAGACAGCGGTTCCTCCGGCGGGAATTCCGGCAGCAGTTCTTCGGGCGGAAGCTCCTCGGGCAGCGGTTCCGGCTCCGGAAGATCCGGAAGCAGCTCTTCCGGCAGAAGCTCCGGAGGGTCATCTGACAGCAGGACGCAAAGCGCGTCCAGGACAACTCCGAAAACCGGAGATACTTCGAATGCTGCTCTTTATTTCAGTTCGGCGGCCGCCTCACTCGGAGCAATTTTTGAGTCATTCCTTTACTCTGCGAGAAGGAAAAAGAGCATACGACGCAGAAAGAAGGAAGAACAGTCAGAATAATCGGCAGTTGTTTGGCCGGAATGACACAGTGATAATAATAACAGAATAAGCTACTTGCCTGTAGGTGGGCATTATGCTATACTGACTACATTATTTTAAAGGAGGATTCTCATCAATGAAGCATGTCAAGAGTCTGAATACAAAGAACCTTCAGAACACGGTTAAGAAAGGTGGCTGCGGCGAGTGCCAGACATCCTGCCAGTCCGCATGCAAGACAAGCTGCACGGTTGGAAATCAGAGCTGCGAGCATAAGTAAGCTTAGCTGATTTGACACGGCTCATCTAATAGAGTTAAGCGAGAGGTCTGTGAAAAGCAGACCTCTTTTAGTGTGATTAAGGAAAGAAAATTGCGACAGCAATTCATAGTCTGATAGAACTATCAGAAAGTACATGTCAGAAAGGTAATATATTAAATGCAGATACACCGATACAGGAGTAACGGCTACAATATCATCCTGGATGTGCCGAGCAGCTCGGTCCATGTCGCGGATGACTTGTTTTATGATGCGGCCGGTATCATGGCCGAGACGGAGAGCGCGGAGGATACAGAAAAGCAGCTCTTGGCCAGTGCGGAAAGCGGCAAGTATGATCTTGAAGATGCGAAAACCGAGATCAAGGAAGTTCTTGAGGAAATGGAAGAACTCAGGAACCAGGGTGCGCTCTTCTCCCCGGAACCTTATGCTCCGGCCATCGAAGAATTCGTGAAACGTCCTACTGTTGTGAAAGCGTTGTGCCTTCATATAGCACACGACTGCAACCTTGCCTGCAGGTACTGTTTTGCAGAAGAAGGTGAGTATCACGGCAGGCGCGCTCTGATGTCCTATGAGACCGGGAAAAAGGCGCTCGATTTCCTTGTGAATAATTCGGGACTTCGGAAAAATCTGGAAGTTGACTTTTTCGGCGGTGAGCCTCTTATGAACTGGGAAGTTGTGAAACAGCTGGTTGCATACGGGCATGAGCTCGAGAAAAGATCGGAGAATACATTTGCACCGAAACATTTTCGCTTTACGCTGACGACCAACGGTGTTCTGTTAAATGACGAGATCATGGAGTTCTGCAACCGGGAGATGCACAATGTTGTCCTGTCGATCGACGGACGCAGGGAAGTGCATGATCGCATGCGGCCTTTCAGAAAAGGCCAGGGAAGCTATGACCTGATTCTTCCGAAACTTCTGAAGTTCGCAAAGCAGCGGCAGGAGCTTGGACTTTCCTATTACGTGAGAGGCACCTATACGCACTGGAATCTTGATTTCGCTGCGGATGTACTTCATCTGGCGGATCTTGGGTTCGACCAGATTTCTGTGGAGCCGGTCGTCGCACCTCCGGAGGAGGATTACGCGATAAGACCCGAAGATGTGCCGTTTCTTTGCGAGCAATACGACATACTTGCACGCGAAATGATTAAGCGTAAAAAGGAAGGAAAGGGTTTTAATTTCTTCCATTTTATGATAGATTTAACGGGTGGCCCTTGCGTCTATAAGCGACTTTCCGGTTGTGGTTCAGGAACAGAGTATCTCGCGGTGACGCCTTGGGGCGACTTTTATCCGTGTCACCAGTTCGTCGGGAACGAGCAATTCCTGCTGGGAAATACGGATACCGGCATTGTGAGGGGGGACATCGTAAAAGAATTCAAGAAGGTGAATGTCTATTCGAAAGAGGAGTGCAGACGCTGTTTCGCCAGATTTTACTGCAGCGGCGGCTGTGCTGCGAACTCGTTCAATTTCACCGGAGGAATCAATGATGTTTACGAAATCGGATGCCGGCTCCAGCGTAAACGTGTGGAGTGCAGCATTATGCTGAAGGCTGCGGAAGCAGCAGAAGAGTAATCATAAAGAGGTAAAGTAACATGAAGAAACAAACCAGTATCATTGTACTCATCCTCGCTCTCGTCTTTACGATTGCGACCGGGTACACAGCACTCGTCGGATGGGGACATGACCACAAAGGAGTGATGAGGCACATTCACACCGGTCTCGATCTTTCCGGAGGCGTATCCATCACATATGAGGCAGATCAGGCTGCCCCGTCTATGGAAGATATGAACGATACTATCTATAAGCTGCAGAAGCGTGTAGATGAGTATTCAACGGAGGCAAATGTATATCAGGAAGGCGCGAACAGAATAAGTGTGGAAATCCCGGGCGTTACAAATGCCGATGAGATTCTGGAAGATCTCGGAACACCCGGTTCACTGTACTTTATTGCTGAGCACGGTGAGGACGGCAGTGAAAGCTACACTTATGACGGACAGCAGGGCAAGTATGTACTGAACGGTACTATTGAAGAACTTGAGGCGAACGGTGCCGTTGTCTGTACGGGATCTGATGTCGCTTCTGCCGAAGGCGGAATAGACTCCAGCGATCAGAGTCAGAGGAAATATGTCGTTTCTCTTTCTTTTACAGATGAGGGAACAAAGAAGTTCGCCGACGCGACCACGACTGCTTTCTCTAAAGGTGAGACAATAGGTATCTATTACGACGGAGAATTTGTATCTGTTCCGAAAGTCAATGCCGCCATCACGAACGGCAAGGCAGTAATTGAGGGTATGGATTCTATTGAAGAGGCACAGCAGCTTGCGTCCTTCATCCGTATCGGCGGTCTGAAGCTTACTCTGAACGAAATCCGTTCAAATGTTGTCGGCGCTCAGCTCGGACAGGAGTCTCTCCGTACATCTCTTATAGGCGGTGCGGTAGGTCTCGGAATTGTCTGCCTTATCATGATCATTATTTACCTGCTGCCGGGTTTTATTGCTGCATTTGTACTTGTTCTGTACACGTTTATGATCCTGGTGCTGCTCAATGCGTTTGACCTGACTCTTACGCTGCCGGGTATTGCAGGTATTATTCTTTCAATCGGTATGGCAGTTGACGCCAATGTCATCATATATGCCCGCATTCGTGAGGAAGTCACATCCGGTACTCCGCTCATCGCAGCGATACGGTCCGGTTTCCACAAAGCTATGTCGGCTATCGTTGACGGCAATGTGACGACGCTTATTGCTGCCGCTGTTCTCGGGTTCCTGGGATCCGGTACGATCAAAGGTTTTGCTATGACCCTTGCGCTCGGCGTAGCGCTGTCCATGTTCACGGCGCTGGTAATCTCCAGATTGCTTGTGTATGCGGTTTACGGTATCGGCCTGCGAAATACAAAGTACTGGGCAAGAACTAAGAAAGATCCGCATATTGATTTCATCGGGAAAGCGAAAATCAGTTATGGTATAGCCGCTGCGGTTCTTTTGATCGGCATCGGCGGGATGATTTTCAATGCTGCCAACGGCAACCGCGCTCTTAACTACTCTCTTGAGTTCCTTGGCGGTACCGCGACTACTGTCGATTTCGGCAAAGACTACGAGCTGGCTGAACTCGACAATGAAGTAAAGCCTGTCGTTATGGAAGTAACGGGCGACGCAAATGTCAACATGCAGAAAGTCGTCGGAAGCACTCAGGTCATCATTAAGACAAGAACACTGAATGTACAGGAGAGAATTGAGCTTTCAGATAAGCTTGAAGAAAACTTCAAGGTTGATTCCGACAGTGTTACAACGGAGAATATTTCTGCAACAGTCGGTAAAGAAATGAGAAGAGATGCTGTTCTCGCAGTGGTCATTGCGGTTGTTCTTATGCTTCTGTATATCTTTATCAGATTCAGGGACATGCGCTTTGCTACATCTGCAGTCATCGCGCTCATTCACGATGTTCTGGTCACACTTACGGCGTATGCGATACTGAGAATTTCCGTCGGTAACTCTTTCATAGCCGTTATGCTTACGATTCTCGGTTATTCCATCAACTCAACGATCGTTATCTTTGACCGTATCCGTGAAAAGCTGCCGGGCCTTAAGAAACTGACCGGTCTTAAGGAGCTGGTCAATGAGGCAATCAACCAGACTCTTACTCGAAGTATTTATACAAATATCACGACACTGGCGTCTATTCTGGTGCTTTATGTGGTCGGTGTGGCTTCCATCAAGGAATTCACTCTGCCGATGATGGTCGGTATCGTTGCCGGTACTTATTCGTCTGTATTCCTGACAGGTGTGCTTTGGTTCTACATGAGAACCAAAATCGGCCAGACTGCGGTCGAATACAGAGAAGCCGAAGCCAGAGCAGAGAAAGAGGCGGCTAAAGCCGCTGCAGCCGCAGAGAGGGCTGCTGAAAAAGCTGTGAGTGGCCAGGCGAAGAAGGGAGAAGGCAAGAAGAAGAGAAAGAGGAGAGGATAATCTCTTTTGTAAAATAAATCTGAAGAAAGACTCGAGAAGGCCGATATATATCCGCGGGAAGCTGCTTCGCAATGCTTCCCTCAGGATATATATCGGTCTTCTTTCGTTACCCGGGAACTACTTCAGCTTGTGTCAGGAGAGTATCTTCAGGAAGAGGAAAACAAGCAAGAAGGTCGAGGCGGTCTTGAATA
>CAMYVI010000050.1 GCA_947302185.1 uncultured Lachnospiraceae bacterium | reverse complement strand
GATATGGCCGCTCATACCTGCAGCTCAGGAGTATATTCAGGGCATAAGAGAAACTTTGCCCGCATACAAAGTCATGCGGGAAGTGAGAAATAAGGATCCGGAAGACAGGCGCGCATTTTCCGGGAAAGAGAGCCGGTCGGACACGCAATCGGAATATGACACACCGGCCGCAGGAAAAACAGACGGAACCGGAGACGGTATAGAGGCGGGAAAACATGCAGATAAGAAGGGCGGAGATATTGCAGTCGCATTTGACCGTGTCGCTTTCCGGTACCGGGATGCTTCGGAAAATTCGCTCAGTGATGTGACATTTGAGATAGCCGAAAACTCTATAACAGCCTTCACAGGTCCGTCCGGTGCAGGGAAGAGCACGGTCGTCGATCTGATTCTCGGATTCCTCACGCCGGAACGCGGCACGATCAGGATTAAGTACTCGACCGGAGAAATTGCCTATGTTCCGCAGAGTCCCATGATTCTCACGGCATCGGTCAGAGATAACATTTCCCGTTTTCATCCGGGTATATCAGATGCTGAGATTGCCGGAGCGCTGGAAAGATGCGAGGCTATGGGATTTCTCGTAAGAAAATGCGCGGATGGCCAGTCGCCTCTCGACTTGCGCATGGGTGATGACGGCGTCATGTTTTCGGGAGGTGAAGTTCAGCGGATCGTTCTGGCCAGGGCAATAGCAGGCACACCGAAACTCCTTATACTGGATGAGGCCACTTCCGCTCTCGATTTCGGAAATGAGAGGCTGATAGCCGAGTTACTTCGCAAATTAAAGAATGAAATGACGATTATTCTCGTTGCGCATCGTGTGTCGACAATTCAGGCCGCAGATGATATACTCGTCATTGAAAACGGACGTCTGACAGAGCACGGCAGTGCCGGAGAACTGCTTGGGAATCCGGAGAGCTATCTGACTAAAATGAAGGACGGATGATTTATGTATCAGTACAGAGCATTTGGCTTTAATATTGAATCGGATTTTGAAATCGCGCAGATGCTGCCGGCGGAGTTCTCCCCGGAAGAGTGCGACGTTCGCGTAAGGTGCGGAGATGTAAGCGGAGACATGATAAGAGAGCCTGTGCGTACCTACCTTGATGCGAAGTTCGGAAAAGATGAGATGTGGACAGATCTTGAGATAGCCGATCTCTATGTGGGACACGGGACCGATATTATATTGGACCGAAAATCCGGCAAAGCGGATGATGAGGGGCTCATTCAGGCCTACATTACGGGTCTTGCGTTCGGAGCAATAATGCACCAGAGAAAGCAGATTCCCATGCACGGAAGCTGCGTCCAGAAAGACGGCAGGGCGATTCTGTTTACAGGCGTGTCGGGTGCCGGCAAGTCATCGATTGCAGCTGAGGCGATCCGGCAGGGATATCGGCTTGTCACGGACGATGTGACGCCGGTTTCGATAAAAGAAGGCGTCGTTGTTGCCGAGCCGTCTTTTCCCCAGCAGAAATTGTGGGAGGATGCTGTCAGGAGAGGCGGTATAGGGTATAAGACAGATCACAGGATTTATGATGAGAATGACCGGACTAAGTTTGCTATGAACGTAGACGACGATTTCCTCAATGATGAAGTTGAGCTTTGCGGTGTTATTCAGCTGATTCCCAAAGAAGGAAAGAGGGAGGACAGACCTCTTATTGATGAGGTAAAGGGTCTGGAGCGTGCGGTTCTCATGCAGCTTCATACGTACAGGACTTATATGCTTGTCGATAATGAGAGCAGGCAGCGGCACTTTCAAAGCTGTGCGGATATAGCCAAAAAATTAAAAATAGCCCATCTGTTCCGATATGAGGATACAACGGAGTCGGAACTGCTTGCGGCAGCGGAGGATTTTATAAATGAGTGACAGGAAATACAGGAGAAGACCCGACGTTATTTCAGCGGATATGGACGGTGAAGTCGTTATGATGGATATCATGTCCGGAAAATATTATAATCTGGGCAGGACAGGAGGCGAAATCTGGTCTCTTTTGGAGGAGGCGAAGACACTGGAGGAACTGGTCGATGAACTGACGGCAAAGTATGATGTCGACCGGTCTGTCTGCAGCGAGCAGGTAGAAAGCTTTTTAAAGAGCGGGCTCGATCGCGGCCTGTTCAGTCTGGAATAAGGTATGAAAAGAATTTCGAAATTTTTTAGTTACCCGCCCGCACTGAAGTTATTATGCGTGCGGGTTCTTCTGCTTGCAGTTTATTATAAGATGCTCATCAGGTTTCGGAAATTCTCCGCAATAGCGGGCAGGCTCGGAAAGATGGGAGAGGAAACGCCATGCGAACCGGTTCCTGAAAAGAAACGTGAGCAGATACTGCTTATCCGCCGTGCGATTCGTGCCGTCATCCCGAAACTTCATTTTTCTAATGAGTGTCTTATATGCGCCTTCACCGCAAAAAGGATACTGGGAAATATTCCGTCAACTGTATATATGGGCGTGGCGAAGAAGTCTGACGGAGGAATGAAGGCGCATGCATGGACGAGAGCAGGAGATATATATGTAACCGGAGAGGAAGGGAGAGAGCGGTTCACGGTCACCGCTACATTTGCATGAAAACAGATATCACGAAAGAGCAGAGATTTGTTTATTTATGTTCGATTCTGCCTATGCCTAAAGCATATCTCAGGAAAGCTGAGAGCATTTTCAGGAGCGGTATAGATCTGGATGAAGCTGTAAGAATTGCTTATGTGCATCAGGTTTACAGTCTCTTTGCAACGAATCTGAAAGAGCACTTCCCTGAAGCCGGCGGAAATGAAGCCGTCAGGACTCTCTATTTAGCTGCAAACAGAAACCGTTTTGAGTCGATGAAACAAACCGGAGAACTTGTAAGACTTTATACGGCTTTCACTGAAGGCGGCATCAAAACCGTTCCCCTTAAAGGCGTGCTTCTGTCGAAGATGCTGTATAATGATCCGACATACAGGTATGCTACTGATATAGATCTTCTGATACCGCATGAGGATTTTGATAAGGCGAGACAAATCCTTGCCGAACAGGGATACACATCTAACAAAGAGTATGTAGCAACTGCGAAACAGACAGAAGTATATGAGAGTAAGTTCCACGACTATGACTTTGTCTCGAAGGACGGAGTAAAGCTTGAGCTGCACTGGCGTGTGGCTGATATAAAAGCCGCTGAGATTCTGACTTGCGATAACGCCGATAGTACAGTGGACTTTTTCGGCAGGGAGCTGCCCGGCTATACTCCGGAAGAGTGGCTTGTTTATCTTGCTTATCACGGCGTTCATCACGGGTATATGTGGATGAAGTGGCTCACGGACTTTGACACAATGGCAAGACATCCGGATGTCGACCGCAAAGCGGCCATGTCTCTCGCGGAGGAGAAAGAGCTCGACTGGGCATTGCGTGCTTCGTATGCTCTGGTATATCTCGTAACCGGCGGCGATGAGGGACGGGATATCACATTAAGCCGTCTCACCGAGGAGATGCTTGGAGTCCTCACGAACTCAAACGGGCAGAAAGATGATGTATTCATGGCATACAGATCTTTCCTGGACACGGAACTTGAGCGCAGAGGACTTCTGACAGACAGGGAGAGGATGAGAAGGATCGATCCTTCCGAGAAAGACTTTGAGACATTCCATTTCAGTGACCGTTTCTTTTTCCTCTATTATATTGTGAGAGGACCGTATAAACTCTATCGGACTCTCACCGGAAAGGACCGCAATAACATCGACTGATGATAGATTCCAGGAAAGACATGGGAAAGCATAAAGCACTGACACTGTTCATTGCATATCTTCTGTTTTTCTCAGTCTATACATTATTGATAAGGACTCCCGGACCCAGAAGGTGGAATCTCATACCTTTCTGGGAGATTCGCTATGCATTGTCGGGTGGAACAGATACTTTTCACTACCTGGTCATCAATATTCTCATTTGTATACCGATGGGATACTTTGCGGCATGCGCTTTTGAAAATGACAGAAAGTGGAAAATAATTCTGCGGATTACGTGTTTTTCCGTCTTGATAGAGATTGTTCAGCTTTTGACCGGGAGAGGCCTGTGCGAGTTTGACGACGTTTTCAATAATACACTCGGCGGAGCGATCGGAATGCTTTGTTATTTCGGCCCTCTCGAATTTTTCGATGCTGCAGCTGTTACGGTCGTATACGGGGCAGCTATGGTCATTTTGGAGTTCAGGGACTTCGGCGATTTTATATTCTGGCGTGTCCCCGAGGTGCTTGTCCACACTTATATTTTATATATTCCCGCACACGCTGTTATCTCGGTCTTTATCTATAAAGTGTTCGGTATGTATAATGAAGTGCACGGTACCGTAGGAGTACGGGCTGCGGGATTGATGATTCTTGCCAACCTCATGAGTGTACTTTCGAAATTTCTGATTCAATATTTCTTTGCATATTCTTTTTCGGTGACGAAGCTCTATTATGTGACGGGATTTCTTCTTCAGTGCATTCTTACCATGTATGTAAGAAGAAAAGTCTTCAAAATCGATTCAGTGCCCGAGGAAACCATCGGAGGAAATAAATGAGTGCTATCTACGCAATCGTCAATTGTAAAAAACCGAATTTTCAGGAAATGACTGCCTGTGCAGGCGTTTTGCAGACCGGTCTTGAACGATATGGGGAAGGCGGAGCTTCTGAACCTTCAATGGGGGAGAAAAGTCTTGAAATCGGCAATGTGAAGATTATTCTCGGAAGTATTCAGAGGAATGACCACATCGGAATTCCCGAAACGCCTTGTGTGATAGAGACAGCTCATACGATCGCGGTATGCGATGCCATGATTTATAACAGAGGCAGTTTTCCGGGACAGGAGCTGCTCAGCGACGGGGAGCTGCTCGTGAAGATCTATGAAAAAGAAGGATTTACCGGTCTGAGAAGTCTCAGCGCGGATTTCACTGCTGTCATGATCGATAAGAAGAGCGGTCAGATTTTTCTTTTAAGAGATCATATGGGCGTACGCCCGCTGTACGTTTTGCGCACTGATAGTTTTATGGCGGTTTCGACGGATTACAGACCGTTTTTTGATCTGCAGGGATGCAGAATCGAGATCAATGAGAAGAATTTATATGAACATCTGGTAATGGGAATCATTTCCAGCCGGACAGAGACGCTGTTTGCAAATATTCTCAAATCTCAGGCCGGATCTGTCACACTTCTTGATCCTTCTTCGGGAAATATGGCTTCCGAAAGGTATTGGTTCCCCGGTATGAGGAAAGTCCCTATTTGCAGAAGCGACGGCCGGTACAGGAAGATTTATGCCAAGTTGATACGCGACGCTGTGAAGAACCGCGCGGAAGCTGTCGGCGGGGAGGCAATCGGGGCTGAGTTCTCAGGCGGTCTTGATTCGGGAATAATTGTTTCGATTCTGGATGAGTATTCCGAGGAGAACGGAAAGGACATGCCGGTCCTGGCAACGTGGTCGCCGTCCGAAGAAGATTATCCGATCCGCGAGAAGCGGGATGAAGTGATCAGGGATGAGAGAGAGGTGATACGCAGATTCTGCGAGGAGAAGGGAAATACCTGCTTCTATCGTCCCCGCCGTGACTCGGAGGATCCGGAGAAATATCTGAAGAACATCGAGAGAAAAGATATCTGCGAATATGATGCGGATATTATTACATATACAACTGATGCATTGAAGGAGAAAGGAATCAGAACTGTTTTCAGCGGATGGGGAGGGGATGAAGCCGTTACCATGAGATTCGGTCCGTCGGCTCTGCTTGACGCCGGAGAGTATAGGGCTTTTCTGAACGAGGCTTTTTATGTATCGGGAGGCAGACCTAAGAAATTTCTCGGATTCATCAGGCGGGCTCTGGCCGCTGTATGGGATAATCACCGACCCTGGGACGGCATAGTGACGAACGGTTGGGACTTCAGTTTAGCGAGACCCGAATATGAAGAGCGAATTACGCGTGACAGAGAGAAAAAGTATAATTATTTCGGTTGGGATCCGGTAAAAAATCTTCTGACAGGCGGAATGGAGTCGAGAACGCTTGTTGCCGCCTCATGTGCAGCCGACGCAGGGATGCTCTATATGTTTCCGATGCTCGATCCCCTTCTTATAGACTATGCTCTGAATGTACCCCGGCGTCTTTTTATGAAGAAAGGGAGAAGGAGGCTTCTGCCTCAGACGGCGCTCGCAGATATCGTTCCCGGATACCTGACAAGTTTCAGCGGCGAGTCCAATGTTGAAAAACTGGATACGGGCCGCATGGATTTCTATTATGAAGTGGCCGAGGAGACGCAGAGCAGGACGGATAAGGTTCTCATGTCAAGGCTGGACAGAAAGCTCTTTGGTGAATATACAGACCTTGATGAAATGGAAAGGCACCTGCTGAATTCGGAAAATGCGACAGAGCGGAATGTGCTCCGAAAAATTGCGAGAACGCTCTACAAAATGCAGATACTTTTAGAGGAGAACGATTCTGCTCGCTGATTTCCGGAAAGGACATGGCTAAAGTGAAACTTAAGAAACGGTACTTAAAACTGAAGAATTATTATCTGCTTGCATTTGTATTGAATTTTGTTGCGGGATTCTTTTCTTTTGCATGGACTATCATTACGCAGAAAGGCCTGTTCTCTCTTGCAGGAGATTTCAACGCGCAGCAAATCACATTTGCTATGGCCGCCAACGATGCAATTAAAGCAGGCAATATTATTTACGACTGGTCGCTCGATCTGGGTTCCAACTTTATCGGAGGCATGACATTTTACATACTCGGAAACCCATCTTTCTGGCTGTCAATGCTTTTCCCGTCCGAGATGTTCATGTATGTGGTCGGATGGATATATATGCTGAAATATGCGGTCGCCGGGCTGACGTCGTACGCTTTTCTTCAGAGATACGCACAGGATAAGAAGAATGCCCTGATCGGATCGATGCTATATGCTTTCTGCGGATATATGGCGGAAGATCTGCTGTTTTACCATTTTCATGATGTGGTGGCCTTATTTCCTCTTCTAATGTTGACTTTTGATGATCTGATGCTTGAAAAGAAGAGGGGACCGTTTATTTTTGCAGTCACCGTAAATGCATTGGTAAATTATTTCTTCCTGATCGGAGAAATTATTTTTCTGGGAGCTTATTATATACTCAGATTTCTTATTCCGGGATTTAATTTCAGGGCAAATATTAAGAGACTGCCTCAAATTCTTTTCGAAGGGATTTTGGGCTGTCTTCTCGGATGTTATATACTTCTGCCGGCATATTTATTCACGATTCAGAATCCACGTGTTGATGTTGATTACACGGGGTCCACATCTCTTGTCTATACGGCAGAGCGCTATCTGTATATTCTGAAAGGGCTGGTGTTCCCCGGCGAAGTAATGTCCCACCAGAGTGCAGTCATTAAGAGTAACTTCTCGTCCTGCAACGCGTATATTCCTGTTGTCGGCCTGATACTTGTCATTGCATTTATCAGAATGAGGAGGCGTCACTGGCTCACGAGGATGCTGAAGTTCTGTCTGATCTTCGCTGTCGTTCCGATTTTGAACGCATCGTTTTCGCTGCTTGCAGGCGTATATTGCCGCTGGTATTATATGGCGGCCCTCATGATGGTACTTGCATCTGTCATGGTCCTTGACAGATGGGAGACCGAGCGGAGTACGAAAACGAAAGTGAATCCATTCAGGAGCGTGAAGAGGCAGATAAGGGCTGGAGTTCTGATCTGGGGAGGGATATCGCTGGCTTTCATCCTGTTCCTTGTATTTGTAAAATGGAATGACAGTGAGCCGAGCAAAATCTACCGAATGGATGTATTTGTCATATGGAGTATCATATCTCTGGCAGGCACATTTATCACATGGTTCTCACTTTGTTTCCTTAAAAAGTATCAAAGAACGGTTCTGTTCCTCACGGTTTATCTGTGTGCCGTTGTGACGACAGCATTAACGATATCTCTGTATCAGCAGGCTCATGGTCTGAACGCAAGTCAGGTACATGACAAAATCGTGACAAGTTCAAGACTTGATTATGAAGGTCCTGAATACAGGTACAGCAGCAGGGACAATATCGAGACATTGTGCCATAATCATAAGGCAAGCGCCAACTTCTGCAGTACGGTCTCGGGATCGATTTTCAGATTTTATGAATCGCTCGGACTTGAGCGGGATGTGAAGAGTCCCGATGCTCCGGTCGGTCTTTATCAGCTGATTTCGGCAAAATATGATATCACAACCGAGCCGAGGGAGAATCAGGATCCGATCCAGACGGAAGCCGGTAATTATCGCACATACTATGTCTATGAGGATAACAGCATAGCGCCGATCGGTTTTACTTATGACACGTATATGACATCATCGGAGTTCTCTGAGACCTTTACAGACGACAGAGCGATCCTTATGCTTAAGACGCTTGTAGTTCCCGATGATATGGAATCCCGTGTCTCAACGGTCCTGCGACATTATGAAGAGGATACAGACGGCTATGCGACAGAAGAGTATCTGAATTCAATCAGCAGTTCGCACCTTGAGGAGTGTTCAAGAGACGTAGCGGAGACGACTTCATCCTATGAGTGTACGATAGAAGCAGATGCAGATAAGTACGCCTTTTTCTCAATCCCGAACGATTCCGGATGGAGCGCTACGGTCAATGGGAAAACTGAGGATATTATTGATATCAACGGGTTCATGGCGGTGCGGATCTCTCAGGGAGAGAATCGAATCAGGTTCTATTACACGGTTCCCGGTCTGTCACAGGGATGCTTATTGACTGCTGTGTCGGCGGCAGCTATTCTGCTTTATATTTTTGCGATGCCGATATTTATGAAAAAAAGAGAAAAAAATTCACTATGAAACTTATAGACGCCTCGGCGTTCCTGCCGCGACGTCGCGATGAAGAATAAAACTTCCCACACGTACCGTATTTCAGGTACGATGTGGGAAGTTTTGTGTCAGTAAGAATTGTCATCGCAATAGTCAGCGTCATCATCACTTTCATAAAAGTCTTCGTTGAAGCAGTCCTCCGAATCGTCGCTCACAAAAAGGTCCTCATCGGAGTAATCTTCCAAATCGTCACTCACAAAAAGGTCCTCATCGGAGTAATCTTCCGAATCGTCACTTTCATAAGAGTCTTCGTCGAAGCAGTCCTCCGCATTGCTGCTCACAAAAAAGTCCTCGTCGGAGTAATCCTCTGCATCGCCGCTTTCATAAAAGTCTTCGTCGGAGTAATCCTCCGCATCGCCGCTTTCATAAAAGTCTTCGTCGGAGTAATCCTCCGCATCGCCACTTTCATAAGAGTCCTCATCGGAGAAATCTTCCGTATCGCCGCTCAAGCTTTCTTCAAAACAGGGAACCGATTTCTCCCGCCCGATATGTTCCTCATAGAGATTTCCTTCACCTCCGAAGTGTTCCTCTAAAAAATGCCTGTATTCTTCCGTCATTCTGGTTTCCGCACGGGCGTTCAGCTCTTCAGCTTCTTTGAGCTCTTCAAAGCTAAAAGATAGTACCTTTTTTTCATCATCCATAATGAAACCTCCTGAATTTATTATAAGAATTCGGCAGCATAACTGCAAGTAGGAAGAATGTGACTTTCATCTTTCCGACCACGGCTTTTCTGCCCCGCTTGTCGCTGCAAGAACGTGTACACGTTCTTGCGGGATTCAAATTCTACCGTAGTTCTATTCAGATTGTCCGGCCCCGGTGTGTTTTTGCCATGTGGAATATATGATCAGTGAAAGCGTGACTGCCGCAAGCACCCCTGTCATGTCGATGCACACATCCGCAAATTGTCCTGACCTCATAGATACAAATGTCTGATGAAACTCATCCGAACAGGCGTAAAGGAAAGATATCAGGATACTGTAAACCATCGCCCTTGTTGCTATAACGGATGCAAAGAACGAAAGGAAGAGAAGAGTATAGAGTATTCCGTATTCGGTCATATGAGTGAGCTTTCGAACATAAGGGTGAAGTTTCTGTGTGAGGTAAATCCGGTCATACTCGTCTCCGTTCCTCACTGTTTCAATAACGTCGACGATTTTTTTTGTTACCTGCAGGGACAGACCAGACGATATCCGGCCGACCTGACCTGACATGTTGAAGATGACTACCATCCAGATGACAGTAGGGAGATACCAGAAGTATTTTCTGATGAATTTCATTAAATATACCTTTCCGATAAAAAGATGACAATAATTGTATGTGCTTGTGATTTTTTCACATTTTAATTTTTATAATCTGTAAATTGTTCCTTTCCCGAAGCGCTGAGACGAGATCGAGTAAAAGAACGCCCAATGGAATCATGAGCAGCTCCCGGCTGAAGAAGCTGCTTCGGCTGATCGATACTGCGACAGTCGGCGTAAATCCCATGACGATCTGTTCCGCTATAGCCCCGCAGAAAAAGAGCGTGTCCGTGAAATCAGGCTCGTCACGGACACCGATGAAAATAAGCACGGCAGTGACGGTGAGTGCCAGTATTCCGAGAAATGTCGCGAACCAATTTGCGGCGGTATAGAATCCGTAAACATCATTACAAACAAATGCATAGATTGAACTTTCTCCCGCAAAGGGATACAGACCGTAGTACAACAGCGGCCAGAGTGCGGTCAATGTCAGGACGATCCCTTTTCTGTTCACCAGCACGGACATGAAAATGACGGCAGAAAGCGCAATCATCGGAAGATACATTTCATGCAGACATGCTCCCAGAGTGTAGGCGGTTCCGAGAAAAAGCTTATCTGTAAAATGCATCAGTCCGTAATTGGGGAACCAGAACAGAGCTTCCTCCTTAAATCTGACTATGTTCCCGGGAGCTGAGATACAGATGAAAAATGCAGCAGTGATGAGGAGCCAGTATACACAGAGCCGACGGGACAGGTTACTGTTCCTTCCGGTCATGAAAGCGAGAATAATTAAGAAGCCGCCGAATGCCGAAAAAAAGCTTCCGCTGGTCTCAAAACCCGCACAGTAGAGTGCAGCTGCCGGCAGAATGACAGATGCGGCTGCATTACTGAGAATTGACAGCATTTGCCTGCTTGCTTGATGCGATGTCCGTGCTGAATACGGTTTCTCGGGTAAAATTGCCATGAAAGGAGTCAACGCATATAACATGGCGGCAAATCCCCATATATAGAGAACAGAAGCGGTTTTCCAGAAAACCGTGACGTCCAGTATATCAGTCGGCGTAAGTATATAGAGAGTGAAAGTTAATAAGCACAAAGCAAAACTTTCAGTGAATGTGCTTTCCTCCCTGCCGCGAAAGATCCACACGCACGAAAGGATCAGGGCAAGAGTTATCATGACCGCGTTTATGATATTGACAAGCTCCGGCGAGAAGGAGAGAAGGAGCATAAAAAGTCCGTGAGGAAGAATTCTCCCGCTCCAGGTGACCCAGTACTCCTGTGCCCAGGACCACAGGTCTTTTCCGTGAGAAGTGAAGGTCCCGAGAAAAGTGGCGTCGTCCAAACGCATGGGTTGTGCCGCATTGGCAGCAAGCGATACGGAAAGCGACAGTAAGACGGCAATCCGGTTTTTCATAATAAAGCCAAGAGTGCTCTTCATAGATCAGGCACCTCCTGACCGGTATCGAAAATAAACCGGTTCCCGTCTTCCCTCTCCGAAATAACAGCTATATGCATGCCTTTTTGATAGGTCAGTCCTTTTCGCCCTAATTTCATGATACTGAGAATGCCGTAGCGCCGTGAAGCGCCTTCCGCCACATCTACGTCAGCGTGAGACAGTGTCATGTCGTCTCGGCCCCGTCCTACAGTCGGGAGCAGATAAACGAAAGTCCCGTCTGTGAGAGCAAAGGAAGTATTATTTGCAACAGTAACGATTTTACGGTCTGTCCCGTAATTATAGCCTGTGTATAGAGTACCGTCATATGCCCATCCCGCTACAAGCAGATATCTCCCGTCGTCAGAGATCGTAACGGAATCGACATACGCTTCGATGCTGCCGTCAGAAGGCAGGAAATCAGATACACGGTATACATAGGCAGCATAATATGAATGCCTGAAAAGGAGAAGAGCTGCAAGGGCTGTGAGTACTCCGGCAAAAGCCGGTATGAAATTCCGATATGATTTCCATATATGTAAGATCAAGGTTCTTCTCCTTGTATCCGGACAAAATAAAGTGTATACTGAATTCTGTAAACAAGGGCAATAAGCCCGGGATTTCCCGAAAGGGAAATCAGGTTCGGATTTAATGCCGTGCGGGCGTTCGGTCCGATGCTGTAAAAGGAGGCGTAAACATGTTCGGCGGAAAAAACAATAAGAATCAGCTTGATACAGTACTGGCAATCGCAGCACTTGTATTTATGCTTGTGATTGCACTTGTAAGTATGAAGGCAGACGGCAGGAAATAATCCCGCCGTCTTTTTTAATCTCTGACGCAGAATTCTCGTGACTTAAGTCGTGAGATGAATGCGC
>CAMYVI010000049.1 GCA_947302185.1 uncultured Lachnospiraceae bacterium | reverse complement strand
GGAAACAGGGGTTCGATTCCCCTACCGGCTATTAAACCAAAATCCCGAGATTGTTGATTAATATCATCAACCTCGGGATTTGTTTTTGTTTAAAACACTGTGTGCGCGGAATAATCGCAGAAATTATTTTTAAACCTCCTTTTAGCTCTTTACTTCATCCGCCCTGATATCCGCATAGTTGCAAGGCCCGAGTTAAAGTGATAAAATATCTCTGTTGCCGAAAGGTGAAATAACTACAAAAACAGGCTTTCAAATCCCGCATGCACGATGGATGTAAATGAATAATCAGCAGCGGTATGAATGCTCCGGATACCGTATGGAGGAAAAAGCAATGAGCAAAGTAAAAGTGGTAGAGCCGATTGAAGGTCTTGCATTTCTCAGTCTTCAGACGGAAGATAAGAATATGATAGATATCCCTCTTACCTACACGCAGGATATTACCGGTCCTTTCATTATGGAATTCAAGCGTTATCTTAACAGTAAGAAAAATGAAAGGCATATGTTACTGTGCACTGACGGAGAGGAAGGCAAATTCATCATAGTAGCAGATGATGAGAAATCTTATGTTATTGATGAGCGGACAAAGAAGCTTTATCTGTGTACGGCAGATGCAAAAGATATTATTCGGGGATGTATCCGGAATTTTGTGGCATATATGGACCAGTGGGCCAATTTTGATATTGAAGAAACCGGCGGCAGTGTCAATTATATGAGAGATTTTCTTGACAGAAAGAGTCTTATCGAGTCGGCAGAAGATGAAATCAATCCTTATCTGATGGGACCGAAGCAGTAAGCTTATAAAGTCATATTCATGAACCATGAGAACAGCTGCATCTAATACAGCTGTTCTTTTTATGCAGACCGGTACTTCGGAAGAGCAGGTTTCTTTATGCAAGTGCATCAAAAATACTCTGCCATGAAAACTCGTGAAAACGGAATTGCGTGCTTTTCGGCAGCTGAAACGTTCTGTGATTAATATCTTTACAAACACGCGTTCGGATGTTATAATTCCGAATTCAGGGGGTACATATACATGGCAAGAAAAACAAATTATGACGAAAGCAGCATCCATGTGCTCGAAGGCCTCGAAGCTGTCCGAATGCGGCCCGGTATGTATATCGGAAGCACATCAAGAAAAGGATTGAACCATCTGATCTATGAGATAGTCGACAACGCAGTCGATGAACATCTTGCAGGTTCGTGTGACAGAATCGAAGTAACTCTCGAGGCTGACGGATCCTGTACTGTTTCGGATAACGGACGCGGTATCCCGGTCGGCATGCACGAAAAGGGAGTTCCTGCGGAACGCCTTGTATATACAACACTTCATGCCGGCGGGAAGTTCGATAACGACGCGTATAAAACGTCCGGAGGTCTGCACGGCGTCGGCTCATCTGTGGTCAATGCACTTTCTACTTATCTGGATGTAAAGGTGAAGCGTGACGGAGCGATTCATCATGATCATTATGTACAGGGAAAACCGGATATTGAGCTGGTGAACGGCCTGCTTCCTATACTCGGTAGAACGAAAGAGACGGGAACGACTGTTAATTTTCTTCCCGACCCGGAAATATTTGAGGTGACCCGCTTTGCGGCGACTGAGGTCAAATCCCGCCTTCACGAAACAGCGTATCTCAATCCCGGACTTACTATTGTGTTCAGGGATGAGCGCAAAGACAAGGAGGAGGAGAGGGTTTATCATGAACCGGACGGCATTGTGGGATTTGTCCGGGAGATGAATAAAAATTCCGAATGCCTGACAGAACCTGTTTCTTTCAGGGGAAAAGACGAAGGTATTCAGGTGGAAATTGCGCTTCAGTATGTCAATGAGTTTCACGAGAATGTACAGGGGTACTGCAATAATATATATAATGCGGATGGCGGAACGCATCTGACCGGTTTCAAAACCGCTTTTACCCAGGTCATGAACAGCTATGCCAGGGAGATAGGTGTTCTTAAGGAGAAGGACAGTAATTTTACCGGTGCTGACATTCGTAACGGTATGACTGCCGTTATCTCAATCAAGCATCCGAATCCGAGATTCGAAGGGCAGACTAAGACGAAACTGGATAATCAGGACGCATCGAAGGTCGTTGCCAAAATCGTTTCGGAGGAAGCACCTCATTACTTTGACCGCAATCTCGATACTTTGAAGGTCGTTCTCGGATGTGCGGAGAAGTCTGCGAAGATCCGTAGGACGGAGGAGAAGACAAAAACGAATCTGCTCTCAAAGCAGAAATTTTCTTTCGATACCAACGGGAAGCTTGCCAACTGCATCAGCAGAGATGCTTCCAAATGCGAGATATTTATCGTGGAAGGCGATTCTGCCGGCGGCTCCGCAAAAACAGCCCGTGACCGAACATATCAGGCCATTCTTCCGATCCGGGGAAAAATCCTGAACGTTGAAAAGGCAAGTATCGACAAAGTCCTGGCGAACGCGGAGATCAAGACAATGATAACTTCGTTCGGATGCGGATTTTCAGAGGGGTTCGGCAATGATTTCGATATCAGTAAACTGAAATATGACAAGATTATTATCATGGCTGATGCCGATGTAGACGGAGCGCATATCGGAACCCTGCTTCTTACGTTGTTCTATCGCTATATGCCGGATCTGATCAGTGAGGGTCATGTTTATATAGCTATGCCGCCGCTCTATAAGGTCATGCCTTCGCGGGGCGAAGGTGAATATCTGTATGACGATAAGGCTCTGGAACGCTACCGAAAGAAACATGCGGGAGAAAAATTCACTCTACAGCGATATAAAGGTCTCGGAGAAATGGATCCGGATCAGTTATGGGAGACAACGCTTAATCCGGAAACCAGAATGCTCAGGCGAATTGAAATCGGCGACCCGAGACTCTCTTCCGATATAACGGAAATACTAATGGGAACGGACGTCCCGCCGCGCCGCGAGTTCATCTATGAGCACGCTGCGGACGCGGAGCTGGATGTGTAAAGATCGCTGATTATTGCGCAATGAGAAACAGACGAGGAGGATCATGATACTTGGATAAATCACAGAAGAACGGAGCAAAGGTCAGTCCCGAACACGATCTTTCAGACCGTATCGTGCGCACCGACTACTCTGAGATCATGCAGAAAAATTATATAGACTATGCAATGTCTGTAATTGTATCGAGAGCGCTGCCCGATGTCAGAGACGGTCTGAAGCCGGTACAGAGGCGTGTTCTATATGATATGCACGAATTGGGAACAAAGTATGACAAGCCTTACAGAAAATCTGCCCGTATCGTAGGTGATACGATGGGTAAATACCATCCCCATGGCGACAGCTCGATTTATGAGTCCCTCGTTGTGATGGCACAGGATTTCAAGAAGGGCCAGGTGCTTATTGACGGTCACGGGAATTTCGGATCAATCGAAGGTGACGGTGCCGCAGCAATGAGATATACCGAAGCCCGTCTTATGAAGATCACGCAGGAAGTTTTTCTTGCGGATCTTGATAAGAATGTTATTGATTTTGTTCCGAATTTTGATGAGACGGAGAAGGAACCTTCTGTGCTCCCGGTCCGTATACCGAATATTCTTGTGAACGGCTCGGAAGGTATCGCGGTGGGTATGTCTACCTCTATCCCCCCGCACAATCTCGGTGAAGTCATTGATGCTGCCGTCGCATATATACGGAATAACACGATAACAGATGAGGAACTTCTTACATATCTTCACGGACCGGATTTTCCGACCGGGGGAATCATAGTCAACCGGGATGAGCTGCCAAGGATTTATGCATCCGGGACAGGAAAGCTGAGAATCAGGGGAAAGGCGGTCATAGAGAAGGGAAAGGGCGGACGATTGCAGATAGTCGTCACGGAAATTCCCTATACGATGATAGGCAGCGGAATAGGAAAGTTCCTCAATGATGTTGCATCTCTCGCCGAATCCAGAACAATCACGGATATATCCGATATATCGAATCAGTCTTCAAAAGAAGGAATCCGGATTGTGATCGAATTGAAGAAGGGCGCAGACGCCGAGCAGATCCGCAATATATTATATAAGAAAACCAAGCTTGAAGATACATTCGGCGTGAATATGCTTGTCGTTGCGGATGGCCGTCCCGAAACATTGTCTCTGAGAAGCATATTTGAAGCATTCACGGAATTCCGCATAGAGCTTGCCAATCGAAAATATAATAATCTTCTTACAAAAGACCTGGAGAAAAAGGAGATAGAGGAGGGGCTCATCGAGGCTTGTGACGTTATCGATCTGATTATTGAGATACTGAGAGGGTCAAAGGATCAGAAGATGGCGAAAGACTGTCTCATTTTCGGAAAAACTGACGGGATTAATTTTAAGACGAAGAAAAGTATGAAAACGGCTTCGCAGCTGCGCTTTACGGAACGCCAGGCTCAGGCAATCCTTGATATGCGCCTGGTCAAGCTTATCGGGCTTGAAGTTCAGGCTCTTATAAAGCAGCATGAGGAGACGCTGGCAAGAATCGCCGAATATCAGAGACTTCTGAATGATTATGAAGCAATGTCGGAGGATATTATCAGCGAGCTGTTATCAATTCGCGGGGAATTTGCCGGACCAAGAAGGACCGTCATTGAGAATGCGGAAGAAATCGTTCTCGAAGAGAAGAAAATCGAGGAAGAGGAGGTCATATTCGCAATGGACCGCTTCGGCTATGTGAAGACACT
Source organism: uncultured Lachnospiraceae bacterium (assembly GCA_947302185.1). The sequence goes on along the minus strand of CAMYVI010000049.1, from coordinate 7,739 downwards.
CGATGCTTCTGTGTATGAGAAAAATAAAGAGGCAGCCGATTCGGAACATACATACATTTTCCGCATTATGAATACGGACCGGATCTGTATTTTCACGGACACCGGAAAAATGCACACCGTCAAGGTCCTTGACATCCCGCAGAAACGATTGAGAGACAAAGGTGTTCCGGTCGACAATCTGAGCAACTTCAGTAATAAGTCGGAGGACATCATATGGATATGTCCTTTTTCACAGATCAGAGAAAGCAGAATGTTCTTTGCCACGAAAAAGGGAAATGTGAAAATCACAGCCGGAAGTGAATTTGAGACTTCTAACCGTTCTGTGATGGCGACTAAGCTCCAACCGGATGATTCGCTTCTTCTGGCAGCTCCGGCTGATTCCATGGAGACAGTCGTTCTGATAACAGAAGGCGGTTACAGTCTCAGATTTGCCATGTCAGAGGTGTCTGAGCTTAAGAAGGGCGCAGTCGGCGTTCGAGGAATCAAACTGGCGGACGGTGATAATGTGAAGAACGCTTATCTGATCGGGGGAAGCGGGGAATTCGCAATAGACTATAACGGCAAAAAGCTTGCGCTGAATCGGCTGAAGATAGCAAAACGCGGCGGAAAAGGAACAAGGCGAAGCTGATTTATGAAATGCCGCGGCAGCAGGAAAAGGCGGAGAAAGTGTATTGCAGGATTCCGGGCGGGAAAGCAAACGGTTCAATATATTAAAAAGTTCTTGCAATCCCTATTACATGGTGATATAGTAACCTAAGATGTCAGATGGTTGAGTTTCAGGAGCGGGCTAAAAGCCCGCTCCTGACTTTTGCCGTAGTTCTATCAGGGAGATTTAACAGTGAGTAAAAAAGACGTGATAGAGGAGAAAGCATGGACTTTGCTTCAGCAGGTAACTGATGAGCTGGGTCTTATACCGGTGGATGCGGAATATGTAAAGACTGCCGGTGAGTATAATCTCCTGATTTATGTTGACAAGGAAGGCGGTATCGGTATTGACGAGTGCGAAGCGTGCAGCCGTGCAATAGATCCGCTTCTTGATCGGGAAGACTTCATTCCGGATGCATACACTTTGATTGTGAGTTCTCCGGGACTCGGACGTGTATTGAAACGGCCGAGGGACTTTGAATTTGCAATGGGCAGGGAAGTCGAAGTTCGGCTGTATAAAGCGATTGACGGAGAGAAGGAATTTGCCGGTATTTTAAAGAGTGCGGACGGCAAAAAGATCGTAATTGAATCAGATGACAATTCTTATGAGTTTCAAAGAGCAGATATAGCTTTAATACGACTTGCATTTGATTTCTAAGAATAATGAATAACGGGTTCCTGGAAGGAACAAGACTATATGGAGGATACTGCAAAATGAATACCGAATTAAAAGAGGCCGTGGAACTGCTTGGAAAAGAAAAAGGGATCAGCAAAGAATCACTGATCGAATCGATCGAGCTTTCTCTCATGCAGGCCTGCAAGACGAATTTCGGGAAGACAGATAATATCAGCATTCATGTAGACCCGGATACCTGTGAGTTTTCTGTTACTGCGGAAAAAGAAGTCGTTGATACGGAAGAGGATATTGTTGATCCGATTCTTCAGGTCACGGTAGCAGAGGCCAGAAAAACAGACCCGGACGCCGAATCGGGAGATATCATTACGATTGATATCAATTCGAAAAATTTCGGACGAATAGCGACACAGAATGCAAAGAATGTAATACTGCAGCGCATTCGCGAGGAGGAACGGAACGTAGTATTTAATCAGTACAACAGCAAAATCAGACAGGTCGTTTCGGGTGTGGTATCCAGACAACAGGGAAAATCATTCAGTATTAACCTTGGAAAAGCGGACGCGCTCCTCAGCGAAAACGAGCAGGTGAAATCCGAGAACATTGCTCCTACAGACAGAATTAAAGTATATGTGCTGGACGTAAAGAGTACATCTAAAGGACCGAAGATCCTGGTGTCCAGAACACATCCGGAGCTTGTAAAAAAACTGTTCGAAGAAGAAGTGACGGAGATAAAGGAGGGAATCGTTGAGATTCGCGGAATCTCCCGTGAGCCGGGCTCAAGGACTAAGATGGCTGTTTACTCAAATAATAAGGATGTTGATGCGGTCGGCGCATGTGTCGGCATGAACGGAAGCCGCGTGTCGGCGGTCGTTAACGAGCTTAAAGGTGAAAAAATCGATATCATAGCGTGGGATGAAAATCCCGCGGTCCTGATTGAAAATGCGCTCAGTCCGGCAAAAGTCGATACAGTCGAAGCAAATCCGGAAGAGCACGCAGCCAAGGTCATCGTTCCTGACGGACAGCTCTCTCTTGCAATCGGAAAAGAAGGACAGAATGCCAGACTTGCAGCCCGCCTGACCGGTTATAAGATTGATATTAAATCCGTGACACAGGCAAAGAACGCAGGCGATTTTGATCGCATGTTCCGGGATGATCCGGAAGAAGCCGGAAAATATGATAATTCAGGAGAAATAAATGGCCGGGACCTTATCGAAGACATTGAAGAAGAAGCCCCAGAGAACATGTCAGGGGTGCAGAACAGCGAAGAATAAAAATGAACTTATCCGTATAGTCAGAACAGCGGAAGGCGATATATCTGTAGATTTAACCGGGAAGGCGAATGGGCGCGGTGCTTACCTTTGCAGAGATCCTGAATGCCTCAGGAAGGCATTGAAGAGTAAATCGCTGAAAAGAGCCCTGAAGCTTGACCGGGATATTCCGCAGGAAGTGTGTGAAAGGCTGGAGAGAGAGATAGCAGATGAATAAGCCTAAATACTGGACATATCTGGGGTTCGCAGCACGAGCCGGAAAAGCGCCGTCAGGAGAATTTCAGACAGAAAATGCTGTTAAACAGAGAAAAGCCAAAGTGGTGATCCTGGCGAAAGACGCCTCGGATAATACTAAAAAACAGTTTCTTAATATGTGTGCCGGTGCCGGCATTCCCTGTGTGCAGCTGGCAGATAAAGAGGCACTGGGGTATGCAATCGGGAAGGATTTCAGATCTTCCTGCGCGATTACGGACAGCAGTCTGGCGGAGGCATTTCTGAAAAGTTTGAGGGAAGACAGTTAAAGGAGATAGGAATGGCAAAAATCAAAGTTCACGAACTTGCAAAAGAAGTAGGAGCGGACCGAAAAGCGGTCATCGAGTATCTTCGTGCCAAAGGATACGAGACCATGACAGCAGTCAGTGCCGTGCCGGACGGAGAAGTAGAAAATGTTCGTTCCAGATTCGGTCCGGGCAAATCCGGAGGAGCATCTGATTTCTCGGGTGTTTCTGCTGTCAAAGAAGGATCCGCAGAGGATGGCCAGAAGAAGAAGACAAAGGGAGTAGTTCGGGTATTCCACTCTCAGAATGCAAATGCTTCTAATCAGAAAAACACGAAAAACGACGCTGAAAAGGCAGCTGATCCTGTTTCGGAGAATAAGAATGATTCGGCCGGGGCGGATACAGGGAAGACTAATGCTGCCGGGTCAGATGCAGGGAAGACCGTAGCGGCCGGTACAGCCGCTGCCCCGGAGGTGAAGATCTCTGCGGAGAAAGCTCCTAAAGCGTCAGGCGAGATTGAAAAGACGCCTGTTCCGAAGAAAGAAGATCAGGTGAAACCTGCTCAGAAAGAAACGGCTAAGACAGCAGAGTCCCGTACCGCCGGAGCAGGTAATACGACCGGAGGACATAAGAACTCTCAGCGGGAAGGTTCGGCACAGACCGGAAACCGCCAGGGCGGCGATAGACGCACGGCCAGAAGTGAAGGCTCAGGGGCTGAAAGACGTTCTAACAATCGCGATGCTCAGGGTGAACGACGTACAGGAAACCGTGACGGTGCAAACGGCGAAAGGCGCCAGTATTCCCGTGACGGAGCAGGCGGCGAGAGACGTCCTTATAACCGTGACGGTCAGAGCGGCCAGGGAAGACCGTTCGGACGTGACGGACAGTCAACAAGGCCGGCCGGACAGAGAACAGGGAACCGTGACGGTCAGAGCGGTCAGGGAAGACCTTTCAGCCGTGACGGACAGTCAAGACCCGCCGGACAGAGAACAGGAAGCCGTGACGGTCAGAGCGGTCAGGGAAGACCTTTCAGCCGTGACGGTCAGGCGAGACCTGCGGGCACAAGACAGGGAAGAAGCGACGGAACAGGCAGCGATAGAAGACCGTTCAGCCGTGACGGCCAGGGCGGTCAGGGAAGATCTGCTTTTGGTCAGGGCGGTCAGCGCAAGAGTTCTCCGGTACCTGCAGGAGACGGTGCACTTGCCCATAAGACGAGCCGCGATCATCGCAAGGATAACAGCAAAGAGTACGACCGCAACAGAGAAGAGCGAAGAGAGAACGGCAAGCACAGCCAGTTCGGAACACGTCCGAACCAGAGCAAGAAACAGTTCAACAGGATTCCCAAAGCTCTTCAGCACAATCAGCCGAAGAATGAGCCGAATAAAGTCAAAGAAGTAGTTACCGAAATCAAGATTCCGGAGAGAATTACGATCAGAGAGCTTGCAGAAGCGATGAAGATGGCTCCGACCGCTCTCGTAAAAGATCTTTTCATGAAGGGCCAGATGGTAACTGTGAACCATGAAATCCCATTCGAAAAGGCTCAGGAAATCGCTATGGAGTATGATATCATTGCGGAACAGGAAGAGAAGGAAGATGTGATCGGTGCGCTACTCGCAGAAGATGCCGAAGAGGAGAAGGATATGGTCCCGCGTCCGCCGGTCGTATGCGTAATGGGTCATGTCGATCACGGCAAAACATCTCTGCTTGATGCTATCAGAGATACACATGTAACAGACCGTGAAGCCGGAGGCATCACACAGCACATAGGTGCATATATGGTCACTGTTCACGGACAGAAGATTACTTTCCTTGATACGCCGGGTCATGAGGCATTTACGGCTATGCGTATGCGCGGTGCGAACTCCACGGATATAGCAGTACTAGTTGTAGCTGCCGACGACGGCGTAATGCCGCAGACAGTGGAAGCTATCAATCATGCCAAGGCTGCTAAGGTCGATATTATTGTGGCGATCAATAAGATCGATAAGCCCGGGGCAAATATCGAGCGTGTCAAGCAGGAACTTTCGGAATATGAGCTTGTTCCCGAAGAGTGGGGCGGCCAGACAATTTTCTGTCCGGTATCTGCCAAGACTCAGGAAGGTATCGAGAACCTTCTTGAGATGATTCTCCTGACAGCCGAAATGGCAGAGCTCAAGGCCAATCCGAACCGCAAGGCGAGAGGACTTGTCCTCGAGGCTAAGCTTGACAAAGGACGCGGTCCCGTGGCAACGATTCTTGTTCAGAAGGGTACGCTCAAGCAGGGCGATTTCATCGCATGCGGAAGTGCACACGGCAAGGTAAGAGCCATGACAGACGAGAAGGGCAAGCGCCTTACAAAGGCTAAACCGTCAATGCCGGTAGAGATCATAGGTCTCTCATCGGTACCGGACGCAGGCGAAGTCCTTGTGGCTCTGGACAGCGATAAAGAGGCGAAGGCATTTGCCCAGACATTCGTTACTGAAGGCAAGAAGACTCTGATCGAGGAGACCAAGACACAGATGTCTCTGGACGATCTGTTCAACCAGATCCAGGAAGGCAAGCTGAAAGAATTGCCTATCGTGGTCAAGGCTGATGTTCAGGGCTCAGTCGAGGCGGTCAAGCAGTCACTGCTTAAACTCTCGAATGATGAGGTCGTCGTAAAGGTCATTCACGGCGGTGTGGGTAATATTAACGAATCCGACGTTTCGCTCGCAGCAGCATCCAATGCGATCATAATCGGTTTTAATGTCAGACCGGATGCGACTGCAAAGCAGATGGCGGAGGCTCAGAAAGTCGACGTTCATCTTTACAATGTCATTTATGAGGCTCTTGAGGATGTTGAGAGAGCTCTTAACGGTATGCGTGCCGCTGTTTATGAAGAAAAGATTCTCGGACATGCCGAGATCCGTCAGATATTCAAAGCTTCGGGAGTCGGAAATATCGCCGGTGCTTACGTTAAAGACGGCATTTTCCAGAGGAACTGCAGCGTCAGGGTATTCCGCGGAGACGAAAAGCTTTATGAAGGCTCGCTTGCCTCACTTAAGAGATTTAAGGATGACGTCAAAGAAGTGCGTGAAGGCTTTGAGTGCGGTTTCGTATTTAAAGATTTCGGTGATTTCGAAGTTGAGGACATGGTCGAAGCTTATACGATGGTCGAGGTTCCGAGAACATGAGAAAAAACAGTATGAAAAATCTACGGGTGAACGAAGAAGTACAGCATGAACTTTCTTCGATCATCCGGGAACTGAAAGACCCCAGGATCGCTATGATGACGACTGTGACAGAAGTGAACGTGGCGACCGATCTTAAGACGTGTAAAGTATATGTCAGCGTTCTGGGTGATGAGAAGGCTAAGAAAGATACCATGGACGGATTAAGGAGTGCCGCAGGTTTTATTCGCCGGGAACTTGCCCATTCGCTCAACATGCGCAATACTCCCGAGATAACGTTCAAACTTGATACATCGATCGAGCGAGGCGTGGAAATGTCACGCCTGATCGATGAGGTCATGCAAAAAGACAGGGCGTCGGAGTATCCGGACGACGAAGAGAACTGATATGCACAGCAGATTAGAAGATTTCTTTACGGATAAAGTACATACATGCGCGATAGCAGGTCACGTCAATCCGGACGGGGACTGTGTGGGCTCTACAGCGGCAATGTATCTTTATATAAAAAAATATTTTCCCCGGATTGATGCAGAATTGTATCTTGAAAGGCCGAAAGATTCGCTTATGTTCCTCCCGGGTATATCCGATGCAGTGTTTGAAAAGCCTGAGACGAAGAAATATGACCTTTTTGTGACGTGCGACGTCAGCAATACAGAGCGCATAGGACTTGCCGGAGATCTATTCGGAGAGGCTGATCATACCCTGTGTATCGATCACCATGTGAGTAATCCCGGGTTCGCAGATGTTAATTTTATAGACGCGGATGCAAGTTCCTGCGCAGAGGTCCTTTTCTATCTGATGGGCGAGGAAAGAATAGACAGGGATATTGCTATTGCGCTGTACACAGGTATTATTCATGACTCCGGAGTTTTTCAGTATAAGAATACCCGGGCTGAGACACTGAAGGCAGCTGCATTCCTGATAGAAAAGGGAATCCCGTTCAGTGATATTATCGAAAAATCTTTTAACAGCCGTACATATATTCAAAACAAAGTGCTCGGATATGTACTGTGCAGATGTGAGCTTCAGTTCGACGGCAGAATTATCTCAGGATGTATTACGTCTGAAGAGATGAGCAGCCTGGGGGCCACAAGACAGGATCTGGACATTATCGTTTCACAGATGAGGCTGACAGAGGGAGTCGAGGCAGCAGTTTTCGTATATCAGACCGGAGATGAAGAATTTAAAGTTTCTTTCCGCAGCAACAATTATCTGGACGTGGCGGCTGTAGCCGGCAGGTTCGGGGGCGGCGGTCATGTACGGGCAGCAGGATGCACCGTGAACGGGGATATAAAATATGTCCTGTCTGCGGTTCTGGAAGCTGCAGGAGCAGAACTCAGATAGAAAAGGACAGCTGTCATATGTTTTTTCTGCTGTTTATGCAGAGAAAATAAATGGCAGCTTTCTTAATCTCTGACGCAGAATTTTCGTGATTTCAATCATGAGCTGAATGCGTAAAGTGAAATCAGGCTCTGACGCAGCGGAGCTTGTTGCAAACGGTGATATAGAATGATAAACGGTGTAGTGATCGTTCGAAAAGAGA